>DPRC01000151.1:1528-10893 GCA_003537695.1 Polaribacter sp. | reverse complement strand
TTTTACCGTTTTCTATTTTTCCTATTTCTGATTTTAAAGGTTTTAATCTCAAGTTTGTTTTATTATATAAACCAAATTTCACAGTTCCTGTATCCGAAGATACATTTAAAACTGTCGCTATAATTGTTTTATTTTATGCAAAAATAACATTTGTAATCGAAACGATTATTATGACTATCAGGGATACTAAAATTTTCATATTATTTTTTTTTATGATTATTGATGATTCAAAAATGCGACAGTTCTCCTTTTTTTAAAATTAAAAAAGACCGAACTGTGTTTTATTTAGGACGAACTGTAGTAAAAAGTTTCAAATGGATATATTTCTTTAATTATTGGAGTAGCTGTGCTCTATTTAATTAGCAGCATTCATAATTTATCAAATACTAAAAAACGCATACTAACGATTTGATAAATAATAAGTTGATTTATTCCTAAATTAATAAAAGTTTGAAAAAACATTTAGTTTTTTGTCATCAGCAGAAAAAATAATTTACATTTACCCTATGCTTAACACAAAAAATAAAACAAAAACTACGATTCCTAGATTGCGCTTTCGCAAGACTATCCGCTAATTCTGATTTAGCTGTAAACGGAAATCCTAATTTTTTTATTTTTTATCATCATGCATTATCCAACAAACTTTAAAAGACAACAAAACAATACTATTTCCACAAATAGTAAATTTCGCCGCTGTCTATATATGCGCCCTATGGGTTACTAGCTATATATAGAATTTAGGTGTGTCCAATTCTACCTTCAAACAAAAAACAAACAACAACTAGTATTATCAAAAAAACTCAATGCAATGGAAATTGTAATTGCAAACAAAGCACATAGTGTTTACGCAGACATCATCTGCAAAACAATTGAGGAGGCTGCACAAGTTCGAGGAACGGGTATCGCAAAACGAAAACCCGAATACATTCTAACCAAGTTAGAAAATGGGAATGCAGTTATTGCCTTAGATGGAAATGAGTTCGCTGGATTCTGTTATATCGAGTCTTGGGGCCATGGAAAATTTGTTGCTAATTCAGGATTGATTGTGCGCCCAGATTATAGGAATATCGGACTTGCAAAACAAATTAAAAAAGTAATCTTCAAACACTCTAGAAGCAAGTTTCCCAATGCTAAAATTTTTAGCATCACAACTGGTTTAGCGGTCATGAAGTTAAATAGTGATTTAGGTTACAAACCTGTTACATTCTCTGAACTCACAGATGATCCAAGTTTTTGGAATGGTTGCCAAACCTGCAAGAACTACGACATCTTAACAAGAACTGAAAGAAAAATGTGCATGTGCACAGGAATGTTATTTGATCCTAAAAACAATAATAAGACGGCTTCAAAAGAAGTAAAAGAAAGCGTCTTTAGAAAACTAAAAAACATCAAAGAAAACTTATTTCTTAAAAAAAGTAAAATATGAAAAAATTAGTAATTGCATATAGTGGTGGTTTAGATACTTCTTATTGTGCCGTAAGTTTATCAAAAGAGTATGAAGTGCATGCAGTAAGCGTGAACACTGGTGGGTTTTCAAAGGATGAAATAAACAATATTGAAAGCAATGCCTATACAATGGGAGTTACTGCCTATAAAAATATTGATGCCATCGCCACCTTCTACCAGAAAGTAGTGAAGTATTTAATTTTCGGAAATGTATTAAAAAACAATAGCTATCCGCTCTCTGTTAGTGCCGAAAGAATTATACAAGCCATTGAAATTGTGGAATATGCCAAAAGTATTGGTGCAGCATACATTGCACATGGAAGCACAGGCGCAGGAAATGACCAAGTGCGGTTTGATATGATTTTTCAAACTTTAGCGCCAGATATTAAAATTATTACGCCGATTCGAGACCAGCAATTAACAAGACAAGAGGAAATTGAATATTTAAAATCTGAAGGCATTCATATGTCATGGGAAAAATCAAAATACTCTGTAAATAAAGGACTGTGGGGAACAAGTGTTGGCGGAGTAGAAACTTTAAAATCAGAGAAACCTTTGCCAAGCGAAGCCTATCCTTCTCAACTAAAAAAAGAAGGAGAGGAAAAGGTGACACTTACTTTTAAAAATGGAGAATTTGTTGCCTTCAACGGAATAAAAAATTTACCTGAAATTAATATTGAAAAACTAAATGACGTTGCCGCCGACTATGCAATAGGAAGAGATCTTCATGTTGGTGATACCATTGTTGGAACAAAAGGAAGAGTTGGATTTGAAGCTGCAGCAGCAATAATTACCATAAAAGCGCATCACTTATTAGAGAAACATACCTTAACAAAATGGCAATTGCAGCACAAAGAGTATCTCTCTAGTTTCTATGGAATGCATTTGCATGAAGGTCAGTATTTAGATCCTGTAATGAGAGATACAGAAGCCTTCTTACAAAGTTCACAAAAGATGGTTTCAGGAAACGTTACGGTAAGTTTAAAGCCGTATCATTTTTCTTTAGATGGAATTATTTCTGACCATGATCTAATGTCTAGCAACTTCAGCACCTATGGAGAGGAAAATAAAGCATGGAACGCAGAGGAGGCAAAGGGTTTTATAAAAATTCTAGGAAATCAGAACAAAATATATCAACAAGTAAATTCTTAAATATGTTAACAGTAGGAATTATAGGGGGTGCAGGATATACTGCGGGAGAATTGATACGGTTGTTGCTAAACCACTCAAAAACAAACATCGATTTTGTATACAGCACCTCGAATGCTGGCAATAAAATATACCAGATACATCAAGATTTAATTGGGAGTACTGAAATGATCTTTACCAATGAAATTAATGCGACTGTAGACGTATTATTTTTATGTTTAGGTCACGGAAATTCAACTACATTTCTTCAGAAGAACTCCTTCTCGAAAAACACAAAAATCATCGATTTAAGTAATGATTTTAGATTGGCTGCCGATCAAAATTTCGAAGGGAAAAAGTTTGTATACGGTTTGCCAGAATTACAAAAAAATAAAATAAAAGAAGCAAGCTATATTGCAAACCCTGGTTGTTTTGCAACTGCCTTGCAGTTGGCAATTTTACCGCTAGCTGCCAACAAATTGTTAAACAATGATGTGCACATAAATGCGGTTACTGGCGCTACCGGCGCAGGGACTTCCATATCTAAAACCACACACTTTACTTGGAGAGATAATAATTTTACACACTACAAAGCTTTTAAACATCAACATTTGGGCGAAATACATCAAACGATACAACAGCTTCAATCAAATTTTAATGCAGAAATAAACTTTATGCCAAACAGAGGTAACTTTTCTAGAGGCATCTTCGCTACTACATATACAAAGTTTGAAGGAAGTCTTGAAATGGCAACTAAAAAATACCAAACCTATTATAAAGATGCCCCTTTTACCTTTATCTCCGAAAATGATGTGCATATGAAACAGGTTGTGAACACCAATAAATGTGTCCTTCACTTAGCGAAACATGGAAACAAACTCCTAATTACAAGTATCCTCGATAATCTTTTGAAAGGAGCTTCTGGACAGGCAGTTCAAAACATGAATTTAATGTTTGGCTTTGAAGAAACTTTAGGACTGAATTTAAAAGCTAATTATTTTTAAAACCGAAACGAATATGAAAGTAGCAATTATTGGAGCCGGAAGTTTAGGACAATCGATCGCAAAAGGTTTGTTAAAAAACCAGGTCGTTAGCACATTGTATTTAACAAAAAGAAACACAAATACACTTCAAAATTTTAGTGATTACAAGGAAGTTATTTTGACTTCTGACAATCAAGAAGCCATTAAAAATTCTGATATATTAATTTTCGCAGTGCAACCGAAGCACATGGAGCACATTCTTATAGCACTGCAACCTATGCTCCAAAATACACATATTTTAATCTCCGTGATTACCGGTTTTTCTATTGCTAAAATAGCGAGTGTTGTTGGAAATACCACCGCTATTATTCGGGCAATGCCAAACACTGCCGCTGCCGTTGGACAATCTATGACTTGTATTTCTGCAAACACCAGTGGAAAAGAGAAAGTAGCATTGGCTAAAACCATTTTTAATAGTTTGGGAAATACATTAGAAATCCCTGAGGAACAGTTGCAAGCAGCTACGGTAATCTGTGCAAGTGGTATCGCTTTTTGGATGCGATTGATTAGAGCAACTACCCAAGGAGCCATTCAGTTGGGCTTTGAAGCACACGAAGCACATGCATTAGCCATGCAAACTTGTTTTGGAGCTGCCAGCCTACTGAAAGAATCTGGAAATCATCCAGAAGCCGAAATAGACCGCGTAACTACCCCTGGAGGTTGCACTATTGAAGGCTTGAATGAAATGGAACACCAAGGCTTAAGTTCTTCACTGATCAAAGGAATCTGCACCTCTTTTGATAAAATTAACCAAATAAAAAACTAACACATGTCTTTATTTAATGTCTATCCCTTGTATGAAGTTACCCCTGTATCCGCAAAAGGAATCTATGTATATGACAAAAACAATGCAGCATATTTAGATTTATATGGGGGTCATGCAGTGATCTCTATAGGGCACTCACATCCTAAGTATGTCGCAGCAATTACCCGTCAAGTTGCAAAATTAGGTTTCTATTCTAATGCAGTTCAGAATCCTTTGCAGGAAGAATTATCCGATAAAATTGAAGCGGTATCAGGATGCAAAGACTACGAACTGTTTTTATGCAATTCCGGTGCTGAAGCAAATGAAAATGCCTTAAAACTAGCTTCTTTTAAAACGAATAAATCAAGAGTAATTGCTTTTAAAAATGGATTCCATGGCAGAACCTCTGCTGCAGTAGCGGCAACTGATAATGCTGCTATTATTGCTCCTATAAACGCACAACAAGAAGTTACTATTTTAGAATTAAATGATATTGCTAGTGTACAAACAGAACTTGAAAAAGGAGATGTCTGTGCAGTGATTGTAGAGTTTATTCAGGGTGTTGGAGGTTTAGACCAAGCCAATGCAGCATTTTTTGAACAATTGGATGTTCTTTGCAAAAAAAACAATACGATGTTTATTGCAGATGAGGTACAGTCGGGTTATGGACGTTCAGGAAAATTCTTTGCCTTTCAATATTACAAGCTTACTCCAGATATTATTTCAATTGCGAAAGGAATGGGAAATGGATTTCCAATTGGCGGAATTTTAATCCATCCTTCAATTGAAGCTAAATACGGAATGCTAGGAACTACTTTTGGTGGAAATCATCTCGCTTGCGTGGCAGGCTTATCTGTTTTAAATGTCATTGAAGAAGAACACCTAATGGATAACGCTACTAAGATGTCTGCCTACTTTGTCAAAATTGCAAAGACGATTCCACAAGTAAAGAAAATTAAAGGAAAAGGATTAATGCTTGGTTTGGAATTTGATTTTGAAGTTGCCGATTTGAGAAAAAAATTAATTTACGAACATCATATTTTTACCGGAGGTGCTTCTAATAAAAAAGTGCTGCGAATTTTACCCCCATTAAATATAAATAAAGGTCACATTAATCTATTCTTTGAAGCGCTGTCCGCTGCCCTTGACGGTCTGTTTCCAAAAATGGTCAAATAAAATAATATGCAGAAAAAGAAACGGATTTTATTAAAAGTAGGTTCAAATACACTAACAAAGGAAACGGATAATATCTCTCGGGGGAAAATTGAGGACATTGCGAATCAAATTGCAAAACTCAAAGACTCCTGTGAATTTGTTATTGTCAGTTCTGGTGCTATTGCTGTAGCAAAACAGTTTGTCAAATTAGAAAGTAAACAATCGGAGGTTTTTGTAAAACAAGCATTGGCATCTATCGGACAACCTCATTTAATGCGCATTTATCAAGAAATTTTTAGAGAATATGGCTTGTTAAGTTCTCAGTGCCTCCTCTCCTATTCCGATTTTAAGAAATCCGAAAGTAAAACGAATATTGTAAATACTATTAATGTTTTGGCGCACAATAATTACATTCCGATTATCAATGAAAATGATACCGTTGCTACTGATGAAATTCAGTTTGGCGACAATGATAAATTAGCTGCTTTAACGGCTGTTTTATTAGAGGTCGACCTTTTAATAATCGCTACCAATACACATGGTATTTACACCAAAGAATCTTTCCAAGACAAGCATCCTCAAACTATTTTAGAAGTAGGTGATTTTGATGCTTTAAAAAATGAAGTTGTTCGTTCTAGATCTTCCCACGGAAGTGGAGGAATGAAATCTAAAATTGAAGCGGTCTCTTTAAGTAGAAATGCCAAGATAGAAACATGGATTGTAAATGGATTGGAAGATAATTTTATTACAAATGCTTTAGAAAACAAAGTTCCATTCACAAAAATAAAATAACAATGAAAAAGTACACCTCTATAAACGACATTGACCATATGCTTTCCTGGATTGAAGAAGCCAAAGAGATAAAGGCAAGTCCATTAAAGCATAACAACCTCGGGAAACATAAAACATTAGGGTTGCTCTTCTTTAACGCAAGCCTGCGCACCCGTTTAAGCACACAAAAAGCAGCATTAAATTTGGGAATGGACCCAATTGTTATGAATGTTTCGGGAGATGCCTGGGGTATTGAATTTGAAGATGGAACAATAATGAATGGCGATACCGCGGAACATATAAAAGAGGCTGCCGCTGTGATTTCTCAATATTGTGATATTATTGCCGTACGAGCTTTCCCTTCTTTAAAAGATAAAGAACAAGACGAGGCAGAACAGGTTTTACAATCTTTTATTCAATTTGCTTCCGTACCTGTTATTAGTATGGAAAGCGCAACAGAGCACCCTTTACAAGGGTTCACAGATGCCATTACTATTTCTGAAAACAGCACTAAAAAAAGACCGAAAGTAGTCTTAAGTTGGGCACCACATATAAAAGCATTGCCACATGCCGTAGCCAATAGTTTTGTGCAAGCAATGCATAAGATGGATGTAGAATTTATAATAACCAATCCTGAAGGTTATAATTTAAACACAGAAATTACGAAAGAAACACCTGTTTCTTACAACCAGGTAGATGCCTTTAAAGATGCTGATTTTATCTACACAAAAAATTGGAGTTCTTATGAAGACTATGGAAAAATATTAAAAACCGATACTAACTGGATGCTCACAAAAGAAAAGTTAGGAAATGCTAAATTTATGCATTGCCTTCCTGTAAGAAGAAATGTGGTGGCGGAGGACGCGGTGTTAGACAGCGATTGTTCTTTAGTTCTTGAACAAGCAAATAACAGAACCTATGCTGCTCAATTGGTTTTAAAAAAAGTTTTAGAAAGTTTATAATGTCCTTGCGAGAAACGAAGCAATCTTTCAGTTCTTAAAAAGATTTCATCATCATTCTTGCTCATAAATAAGAATACATAAAATGGAAAAATTATCAATCATAAAAATCGGAGGAAACATTATTGGAGATGAAACTTCTTTGCATGCCTTTCTTACATTATTTTCTGCTTTAGAAGGAAAAAAAATCTTAATCCACGGAGGTGGAAAACATGCCACACTATTGGCTTCAAAACTAGGAATAGTATCCAAAATAATAGCAGGAAGGCGCATTACGGATGCCGAAAATCTAGAAGTTATTACGATGGTTTATGGAGGATTGGTAAATAAAAAAATCGTTGCTAAACTGCAAGCTTTTCAAATTGACGCCATTGGATTAACTGGTGCAGATGCGAACAGCATACGCGCTGAAAAAAGACCGGTAACTAAGATAGACTTCGGTTTTGTGGGCGATGTAAAAGCAGTAAATTCCAATGTGATTAACAAGTTAATTACAGCGGACCTTACCCCCGTATTCTGCGCAATTACGCATGATGGAAATGGACAACTTTTAAATACAAATGCAGATACAGTGGCCAGTCAGGTTGCAATTGGAATGAGCGAACGCTATGATACAGCGCTCTATTACTGTTTTGAATTGGAAGGTGTTTTAAGAGATTTTAATGACAAAACATCTATCGTGCAACAAATTGATGCGAAGACCTATGAAAAACTACTGATAACGGGAGTTATTACTGATGGAATGATACCAAAGCTAGACAACTGTTTTGACGCTTTAAGATCTGGTGTTTCTCGCGTACATATCGGAAGTACCGGGATGCTCTCAAAAGACAACGATAAATTCACAACCATTACCTTATAAAATGAATATTAAAAAACTTACAGAAAACGCAACTTCTCTTTTAAAAAGATTAATTGAAACACCCTCATTTTCGCAAGAAGAAGAAAATACAGCAGTACTTATTGCCGGTTGGTTTCTTGAAAATAACATTCCCTTTCAAAGAACAAAAAATAATATTTGGGCAACCAATAAACATTTTGATGAAAGCAAACCTACGCTATTGCTAAATTCCCATCACGATACCGTAAAACCAAATTCTGCCTATACCAAGGATCCTTTTAAAGCACATTTTGAAGATGGAAAATTATATGGATTAGGAAGCAATGATGCGGGTGGATGTCTAGTCTCATTGCTTGCAACTTTTACTAACTTTTATGCTGCGGAAAATCTTTGCTATAATATCGTAATTGTAGCCTCCGCTGAGGAAGAAAATAGTGGTAAAAACGGATTGAATAGCATGTTGCCAATCCTTCCACATATCGATGTCGCCATTGTAGGGGAACCCACTTTAATGCATTTGGCAATTGCAGAAAAAGGCTTGGTTGTTTTTGACGCTACCGTTGCCGGCACCCCAAGTCATGCCGCACATCCAAATACAAACAATGCTATTTATAATAGTATTGGTGTTTTACAATGGTTCAAGGATTTTAAGTTTGAAAAAATATCTGATGCATTGGGTGCTGTAAAAATGACGGTTACTCAAATATCAGCGGGAGCACAGCACAATGTGGTTCCTGCGCATGTTGATTTGGTGGTAGATGTTCGCGTAAATGATGCCTATTCCAATAAAGAAATTGCAGCCCTCTTACAAAAGGAAGCACCCTGCTCTAAAATTACGCCAAGAAGCTTGCGTTTAAACTCCTCTGCAATTGCTGTCGATCACGATTTGGTGCTCGCAGGTATTGCTCTGGGAAGAGAAACCTACGGTTCTCCGACACTCTCTGATCAGGCAGTTTTAAGTTGTCAATCTTTGAAATTAGGACCTGGAGATAGCACACGGTCTCACTCTGCGGATGAATTTATTTATTTGCAGGAGATTGAAGAAGGAATTCAACTATACATCGCGCTGTTAAGTCGCGTAATTGTTCAGTAAAAACTAGAAAACAGACAAAAGAGATCACAATTAGAAACCACAATAAAAAGTACTTTTTACGGACTCTAAATTTTAAAATAAAACATATGAAACTTTGGGACAAAGGATTTACAATAGACCAACAAATAGAAAAATTTACAGTTGGAAATGACCGAGAAATTGACATGCACATTGCAAAGTATGA
>DPRC01000151.1:0-1125 GCA_003537695.1 Polaribacter sp. | reverse complement strand
AAAGATCTAAAAAAAGGTCTCCAAGAATTAGCAGACGAAATTAAAAATGGAACTTTTATTATTGAAGCTTCTTTTGAAGATGTGCACTCTAAAATTGAATGGGAGCTTACGGATAGATTAGGGGCCGTTGGTAAGAAAATTCACACCGCTCGTTCCAGAAACGATCAAGTTTTAGTGGCACTTCATCTGTACTACAAAGAAAATTTAGCCAGCATCGATTCTAAAGTAAATGTGCTGTTTGAAACCTTGTTAAAGCTCGCCGATACACATAAAAAAAGTTTGCTACCTGGATATACGCATTTGCAAGTAGCCATGCCCTCTTCTTTTGGATTGTGGTTTTCTGCCTATGCAGAGTTACTTATCGATGATGTATATATGCTGCATGCCGTTGCTAAAGTAGTAGACCAAAACCCTCTTGGGTCTGCTGCTGGTTATGGAAGTTCCTTTCCTATTGACAGAGCACTAACTACTAAAGAATTAAATTTTGCCACTTTAAAATACAATGTTGTTGCAGCACAATTAAGCAGAGGAAAAAGTGAACGCTCTATTGCTGCTGCCTTGGGTGGATTGTGTAACACCATGGCGCGTTTCGCAATGGATGTCTGCTTATATATGAGTCAGAATTTTAATTTCATCTCTTTTCCCGATGAACTCACAACCGGGAGCAGCATTATGCCGCACAAGAAGAACCCCGATGTATTTGAATTGATCCGAGGAAAATGCAATAAAATTCAGGCTTTACAAACAGAAATACTGCTGATTACTAATAATCTACCAACCGGTTATCACAGAGATTTTCAATTGTTAAAAGAAAATATTATCAACGCCTTTGAAGACGTTAAAGATATTTTAGACATCTTTAATTATGCCATTCAGCAAGTGATTGTAAAAGATATTGATTTGAACGACGAAAAATATCAGTATTTATTTACCGTAGATAGCATTAACAACTTAGTCGTATCGGGGATGCCCTTTCGGGAGGCCTACCAAAAAATAGGAGAACAGGTGCAAACAGGAACCTACACCCCGGATCTTGGTAAACAGCACACTCATATAGGAAGTATCCACAATTTATCATTGGATAAAATAAGAGAAAAATACCCTAAATAATAGGCATAAAAAAAG
>DPRC01000166.1 GCA_003537695.1 Polaribacter sp. | reverse complement strand
AGAAAGAGATCGAATAGACTCTACCAGGGAAGATTCTCCTTTAGTGATGGCAGATGATGCCATTGAATTTGATAATTCTGACATGGGAATAACGGCACAATTTAATCAAATATGTGTTTTAATAGATGCGATTATTTTATAATTATAAAAACGCATTACATCGTTTAGCTTTGATTGTGCGATCTGTTTGAGCTCTTTTGAGATTAGTGAAATGAAAACAGGTTCTCATTGAAAGAAGTTTACGAAGCAAAAAAACAGGTACTTACGGAATATTTAAAAATTTATGCGTTTGTAAAGAAATCTTCCATTTCGGATTTTTCATCACATACTCCACAATGAGCGCTGTCATTTTTTCTTTTTTACTCCATTCTGGTTGTAAATAAAGTTGACATTTTTTACCCACTTTAGCAGCTTCTTGCTCAGCAAAATTAAAATCAGATTTGTTATGAATGATCATTTTCAATTCATCAGCTTCAGGATAACATTCTTCTAGAGGCATTTTTGTTTTCTTTGGAGACAAACAAAACCAATCCCATTTTCCAGAAAACGAATATGCACCAGAGGTTTCAATATGTGTTTTTATCTTATGTAATTGAAGTTGCTCTGTAATATAATCCATGGACCACATTAAGGGTTCTCCACCGGTAATAACTACTGTATTCGCGTATTTTTTTACATTGGTCACAATCGTATCCGCTAAAGTGGGGGGATGCAAATCTGCATTCCAGCTTTCTTTTACGTCGCACCAATGGCACCCAACGTCACAGCCACCAACTCTAATAAAATAGGCAGCAGTTCCTGTATGACAGCCTTCACCTTGTATGGTATAAAACTCTTCCATTAATGGAAGCATTATTCCCTTGTCAACTAAATCTTGTGTTTTTGTATCCATCTTCACTAAATCACCCAATAGGTTTTAAAAAATGCAAAGGTAGTTTTTTGTATATCAAGAAGAAAAGGAAAGTCGATTTAAAAATGGCAGTTTTGTGCGCATTTAGGATTTCAATTCAAAGTAGTATTTCTGCTAAAAAAATATAAATTTCGGCGGATTGTTTCCAAAAAAATGAGGTGGTAAGTTCTGCAGAACTCTTTTCAATGACCGATGTGAACTTTGTTATTATTTGGGAAATAAAATTAGTCTAATACCCTAAAAATCAAGTATTTTTTGTAGATTTGCACTCCTTTTTACAAGAACAGATTCAGGAAAGGAAAAGTAAACAAAAATTCATAAAAACATCTTTTGTTGTTTTAATTGTTAAGAATCTGTAAAACAATAAGATACAAAATTTATTTTCAGAAATGTCTGAAGAAACAAAAAAAACTGAAGAGCAAGTAGCTGCTACTGAAGTACAAGAAACAGCAATTCCAGCTGTAGATCCAAAACAATTTTTAGCTGATTTTAACTGGCACAAGTACGAACAAGGTATTGAGGCGGTTGATGAAGAAAAATTACAACACTTTGAAAAAGCGTTAGAGGGAACTGTAGGTTTCGTAAACGAACGTGACGTAATTGAAGGAACTGTAATCAGAATTACGGATAGAGATGCAATCATCGATATCAATTCTAAATCTGAAGGCGTTATTTCTTTGAACGAATTTCGTTACAATCAAGGTTTAAAAGAAGGAGATACTGTTGAAGTATTGGTTGACAAAAGAGAAGATTCTTCTGGTCAGTTAGTATTGTCTCACAAAAAAGCAAGAGTAATTAAGGCATGGGAACGTGTTAATAATGCTCACGAAACTGGTGAAGTAGTGAACGGTTTTGTTAAATGTAGAACAAGAGGTGGTATGATTGTAGATGTTTTCGGAATCGAAGCATTCTTACCAGGATCTCAAATTGACGTGAAGCCAATTAGAGATTACGATCAGTATGTAGAAAAAACAATGGAATTCAAAGTTGTGAAAATCAACCACGAATTTAAAAACGTTGTAGTTTCTCATAAAGCGCTTATTGAAGCAGATATTGAATTACAGAAAAAAGAAATCATTGGCCAATTAGAAAAAGGACAAGTCTTAGAAGGTATTGTTAAAAATATTACTTCTTATGGTGTGTTTGTAGATTTAGGTGGTGTAGATGGTTTAGTACATATTACAGATTTATCTTGGTCTAGAATCAATCATCCGAATGAGGTTGTTGAATTAGATCAAAAATTAAACGTTGTAATTTTAGATTTTGATGATAACAAATCTAGAATCCAATTAGGTTTAAAACAATTATCTGCGCATCCTTGGGAAGCTTTAAATGACACTTTAAAAGTGGGCGATAAAGTAACTGGAGACGTGGTAGTAATTGCTGATTACGGCGCATTCGTAGAAGTAGAACAAGGAGTAGAAGGGTTAATTCACGTTTCTGAAATGTCTTGGTCTACACACTTACGTTCTGCACAAGATTTCGTAAAAGTTGGAGATAAAGTAGAAGCGCAAGTTTTAACTTTAGATAGAGATGATCGTAAAATGTCTTTAGGTATCAAACAATTACACCCAGATCCTTGGACAGATATTACA
>DPRC01000024.1 GCA_003537695.1 Polaribacter sp. | reverse complement strand
TTTACGCGATTCGCTTTTAATATTTTGTTTGCTTTTTCTTCGTTGGTTCAGCAATTATAAAGTTAAAATTCTGAGAACTTTATCCAACACTTCCTTCCAAACTAATTTCCAATAGTTTTTGAGCTTCTACAGCAAATTCCATTGGTAAATTATTTAAAACCTCTTTACTAAATCCGTTTACAATTAATGCAATTGCCTTTTCAGTATCAATTCCACGTTGGTTGCAGTAAAATAGTTGCTCTTCTCCAATTTTACTGGTAGTTGCTTCGTGTTCTACTTGTGCTGTTTTATTTTTCACTTCAATGTAAGGGAAGGTATGTGCACCGCAATCATTTCCCATCAGTAAGGAATCACATTGAGAGAAATTACGTGCGTTTTCTGCTCTTGGACTTATTTGTACCAATCCTCTATATGAGTTTTGTGATTTTCCTGCAGAAATACCTTTAGAAATAATGGTGGATTTGGTGTTTTTCCCCAAATGAATCATTTTTGTTCCAGTGTCTGCTTGTTGATGATTGTTTGTTACTGCAATTGAGTAAAATTCACCGACAGAGTTATTTCCTTTTAAAATACAAGATGGATATTTCCAAGTAATTGCAGATCCAGTTTCTACCTGCGTCCAAGAAATTTTTGCGTTGTTTTCGCAGATACCTCTTTTTGTTACAAAGTTATATACACCACCTTTTCCTTCTTTATTTCCAGGATACCAGTTTTGTACGGTAGAGTATTTTATTTCAGCATCATCCATTGCTACCAGTTCTACAACGGCAGCGTGCAATTGGTTTTCATCTCTACTTGGCGCAGTACAACCTTCCAAATAAGAAACGTAACTCCCCTTGTCCGCAACCACTAAGGTTCTTTCAAATTGGCCTGTTCCCCCTTCGTTGATTCTAAAATAAGTAGACAGTTCCATTGGGCATCGCACTCCTTTTGGAATATAACAAAAAGAGCCGTCAGAAAAAACAGCTGAATTTAATGCAGCATAAAAGTTGTCTGTAGTAGGTATAACGGTTCCTAAATATTTTCTTACCAACTCTGGGTGTTCCTGAATTGCTTCAGAAATTGGCATAAAAATAATTCCTTTTTCACCAAGTGTTTTCTTAAACGTAGTCGCAACAGAAACAGAGTCTATTACAATGTCCACAGCCACATTTGCTAGTTTTTTTTGTTCATCCAAGGAAATTCCCAAACGCTTAAAGGTGTCTAATAATTCTGGATCTACTTCGTCTAATGAATTCAATTTTGGTTTTGCTTTTGGCGCAGAGTAATAGGCGATCTCTTGAAATTTTGGTTTTTCATAGTGAACATTGGCCCATTCTGGTTCTTTCATTGTTTTCCAAACGCGGTACGCTTCCAAACGCCAGTCTGTCATCCAGTCTGGCTCATTTTTTTTCTTAGAAATTGCAATAACAACCTCTTCGCTCAACCCTTTTGCAAAGGTTTCACTCTCTATGTCTGTATAAAAACCATACTTATATTCTTTGGTTTTTAATTCTTGTTCTAAATCGTCTTCGGTATATTTTGACATCTTTTTCTGAATTTTAAAGTGAAAATGATTCTCCACAACCACAAGTTCTGCTTGCGTTTGGGTTATTAAAAACAAAGCCTTTTCCGTTCAATCCCCCGGAATACTCTAAGGTTGTTCCTACTAAATATAAAAAACTCTTTTTGTCGATAATAATTTTTACATTATTCTCTTCAAAAACTTTATCGTTCTCTTCTTTTTTATTATCGAAAGTTAAATCGTAAGACAGTCCTGAACAACCACCGCTCTTTACACCAACCCTAACAAAATCGGTTAATGCATTAAAGCCGTCGTCCGTCATTAATTCTACGACTTTCTTCTTTGCTGTGTCTGAAACTTTTATCATTTTTTTAAATAGATTAAGCTTAAATTGGGTACAAAGATACAATTTAAGTCCAAGAATAACGAAGAACCTTCATTACGAAACACAATAAGTCGATTGGTTTTATTGATTACTTTTGAAAGGCTGGGTTGCGCACGAAGTCATAATCTGATAATGTCTGAAGGAAGGCTTTTAAATTTGTTTTTTCTACGACAGATAATTGAACACCACCCTGGTTTACCCTTTTCATAAGCGGATCTATTGTGGGGGACTTCTTTAAGCCTTCAGAATAGTGATCGATGACTTCCTCTAAGGATGCAAATCTACCGTCATGCATGTAAGGTGCTGTAAAAACTAAATTTCGAATGGATGGCGACTTGAATTTTCCGTTGTCATTTGGATCTCCAGTAACAGCGCCAAAGCCGAGGTCTGTGAACACATTGTCTAAGCCATTGTTGTGAAATTTATTGTCTGTCCAAAGAGGATTATTATCACTTCCATGGCAATGGAAGCAGTCTCCTTTTGATTCGTCCATAAAAACGTTGAATCCGTTTTGTTCTTCTGCTGTTAGGCTCGTTTCACCACGCAAGTATTTATCAAATTTAGCATTCCCGGAAATCAATGTCCTTTCAAACTGTGCAATGGCTTTTGTAATAGAAGTCGAGTCAATTTTTGAGGAGCCAAAGGCTTGAAGAAATAGATCTTTGTAGCTAGAACTTGCTGCTAGTTTCCTTCCGATTTTTTTCCAGTCACCATGCATCTCTATGGGGTTTGAAACAGGTTCTAAGGCCTGTCTTTCAAGCCCAAATTCTTTTCCATCCCAAGCAAACCGTTCATCAAAGTTCCAAGCTAAATTAAACAAAGGCATCGCGTTTCTATTTCCTGAATTGCCCGCAACTCCAATACTAAAAGGTTGTTGGTCTGTAAAAGATTTTTGTGGACTGTGGCAAGAGGCACAAGACTGTGTTTCATCTCCAGATAAAACGGGGTCAAAGAATAATTTTTTACCCAGTGCAATGCCTTCTATAGTGAGTAGGTTGTTTGCTGGAATTATTGGTGGAATTAATTTATCTGCAAAAAGGATTGGAATTTCTAAGTTATAAGGGACGGGTATATAGATTTCATCTTCTTTAGGTGTGCAATGCATTAAAAGAAGAAAGCAGAGAAGAAATGTATATTTTTTAACCATTTTAAGTTCTTTACATTAATTTACCGTACCCAAAGAAAAAGCTGTTTTCCCATTGTCTCGCATCATTTGCTGTGCTTCAAAGTTAGGCATTAAAACCGTGTTTAGTTTGTTTAAGTCCCAAGTAGTGGGATTTTTAAACCACTCTGCTAAGTTCATCTTTATTTCAATATCGGTATTTTTTGTAATGATTACAGTACCTAAATCTACATTAAAAGAAGTGTCTTCAAATTTTAAATTATCGGGTTCAGTTTTATCGACAGCTCTAATTGTATGGTAGTTAAAACCTGCCTCTTCGTTATTATTGTCTATATATTTCCCATCAAATTGCATGTAATGATATCCGCCGCCCAACATTCCTGGAACCCCAAAATTTACAGAATTTAAATCCTTGTACGCTCCATCTGTATTGTCTTCGTCTGAAAATCCAAACCTAAAAGTAAGTTTATACGTACCGTTGGTAAAACCAGAAAGTGAAATTGAAGTCCCTGTGTTTTCGGTAAAATTAATTAAATGATAGTTTTTAGAATCAATTAGACTAAGTTCTGAAATAAGATATCGCAAATTTTCTACACTTACGTTTTCTCCATTTTTGGTTGTAAATTTTAATTGATTAAGGTCTTGATTCGAAAGTTTTATCCCATCCCAATAGTGCGTGAAGTTTAAGGTTACGTCAGCTTGCTCTGGTTGCACGCAGCACTCTATTTCTTCGCTACAACGCGTTACAAGAAAGAGCATTAAAAGCAGCAGATAGTGTTGTTTTTTCATTTAAGCTGAATGATTAATGCGTCTGAAAACCCCTTATTTTCAGAGATATCTTGATCCGAACTACTACTTTCACCAACGGCAATAATCGATTTGTTGTTTAGCTCTGCAATATCATATAAAAAGTCTATTTCTGAACCACCAACTGTTTTTTGCCACAGCAGGTTTCCGTTTTTATCAATTTTTAAAATTAAGGCATCATTTTGACCTTTATTTTCAAAACCATTATCAAGGCTTCTGGAGCTTCCTGCGATTAGAAAACCGTTGTCCTGTGTTTTATAAATAGCTCTTGCAACGTCAAAGCTAGACCCTCCAATTGTTTTTTCCCAAATTAAGGTTCCTTCCGAAGAGAACTTCACAATCCAAACATCTGCAGCACCACTGTTTAATGCTACATCGATGTCTGCACTTCTGGTATCTCCAACAGCAATGAAATTACCATCATTGGTTGCTGTAATTGCTTTTGCTTGGTCAATTCCAGACCCTCCAAAACTTTTTTCTAAAAGCAAGTCTCCCGCAGGGCTTATTTTAGTTATCCAAAAGTCGTAAGCTCCTTTATTTTCAGAAATATTAAAGTCGTTGCTGTCTGATGAACCTGCAATTATAAAATTATCTTGAGTAGTTTCTATTACACCAGTAGGTATTTCTGAGAAGGAGCCTCCAAAAAATCGACTCCATTCTAAGGCACCACTATGGTCTGTTTTTATGGCCCAATAGTCGCCACCAGCGTGTTTTACTTTATTTGATTTCGAATTCCCTTGTCCATCAGAACTAGAAACGTCTAGAACACCAGTGATAAAAAAGCCACCGTCATTTGTTTCTAGTAACGCGGTTCCCAAATCTGCACCAGAAAACCCAAAGGTTTTTTCCCAAAGAAAATTTCCTTCAGAAGAAATTTTTAACAACCAAAAATCCTTACTTCCTGCATTTTCTGAAACATTTCCGTCTGAACTTTTACTGTATCCTAAAACCACAAAATTTCCACCTAAAGTTTGCACGATGTCCGATGCCCTGTCATCTTCCGAACCTCCAAAAGTTTTTTGCCACTCTAAGTGGTTCTCTGCATTAAACTTTGAGATTAAAAAATCAAAGGAATCATTGGTTTTTGTAGCAAGATCAAAATCGTTGCTTTGCGTAAAACCAGCTGTAACATAACCGCCGTCCGTTGTTCCTTTTACGGAATAAAGCGCATCATTTTTACTACCACCAAAAGTTTTTACAAAGTCTATTTCATTGATGACTTCAAGTACTTCAGGAGCAGTAAAAACATCTTTTTTAGAGCAGTTAAAAAGAATAAAAAAGCAAAGTAAAGGGAGATATTTTGACATCTATTTTTAGGGTTGACTTTTTTTTAATCACAAAAAAACTATCATTCATAAAATTAATTATGACAGAGCTTTATTCAACAATAAACTTTTTAGTCAATTTTCCATTGATTTTGAGAAGGTACATTCCTTTTTCTAAAGATTCTGTTTTTAAGACGTACTGTGGCTTATTGATGTTTTTTATATCAATTATTTTTTTTCCTAATATGGAATAGATTTTGATATTTTTTATGGTCTCTTTGTTCGCTGTTCTTATCGTAGTTTGCGAATTTGCAGGGTTTGGGAAAAGAGAGAAATTCACTCCTGCAGTTTTAGGTGCTACATTTAAAGTGCCACTTTTTCGAATAACAAAAAAACCATTGTCGATATCACTAATAATAATGTTCCCACTAGGAAAATAAGGGTATACGTTCCAAACACCGTTAAATGCGGTGTTATTATTGTTTGGGTAGGTATCAAAAAAACCAATTTCTGAAAAAACCTTATTTTCTGTATTTGATATATCAATCATTCGTACACCAGCCGTATAGTTTGCTTGGTAGTAGATATTGTCTTTTACATATCCGTTATGATCAATAGCTGCCGTAGCGCCAAAGTAGTCGAAGTGGTACAAAGGGTTGTCTAAATCTGTAAAGTCAAAAACAATTGTTCTTGCATTGTTTCCTATTCGTAATTCATCCAGTTCATCGCCTAAAATAAAATATTTTAAATCTTCAGTAAACCAACCTTGGTGGGCATATTCAACATTAGAATAACTGATGGTAGCGATTACTGTTGGGTTTGTTTTATCGGTTACGTCTGCAATTACAATTTCATCTTCATTACTTCCAATAAGAATTTCCTTACCGGTATAATCTGTGTCTGGACCGTTGTAGGTAATTACTTGTGCGTCATGGGAGTAACCTCCAGCCGCAAAACCACCTTCAATAACAGGGCTGATAGGGTTTTGAATATTTATAAAAATAGGGCCACCACCGTAAGTTGAGTTTCTGGCCGCTCCCACAATGTATGCATAGCCACTGTCTTCATTAATTACAATATTATGTGCACTTCCAAATCCTGTAAAAATGGTGTCTGCTGTATAAGTTAAAGGAAGGTTTGAAGAGGTTCTTAGTCGTTTTAAATCAAAAACCTGCATGCCGTGCGCATTGGCTTCACTAACAATAAAAGCATGAGAGTTATAGACCTTTACGTCCCTCCAAAGACTACTTACCGTAGTTGTGTTAAGTGTTCCAACAATGACGGGTGTGATAGGGTCGCTAATATCAATGAAAACAATGCCACTGTTTATGCCCACTAGAGCATATTCTTTTTGTGTTTCGGGATCGGTCCATCCCCAGCAATCGTTACTTTCCGTGGTAATATTGCCAAGAGTTTCGTTAGGGATGTTTGACATTAAATCGTAATCATTACAAGGGTATTCTCCAGCTAAACCGTTTTCACAGGGGGTTTGAGCGAGTAGTGTTTGTGTCAATAAAAATAAAAATAGGAAACTTTTTTTCATAATAAGTTGGGGATTTATACCAAACCTACAAAAAAAAACCGACTAATATAGATCTCTGTTAAATGTATTCTGTAACCTTCAATAATGTACCTATCTTTGCAAGATGTTAGAAGATAAAAATACACAAAAAACATCCTTAGCGGATCTTGGGGAATTTGGTTTGATAAATCATATTACACAATATTTTAAGATTGAAAATTCGTCAACAGTAAAAGCAATTGGAGATGATTCCGCGGTTTTAGCGGCTTCTGAAAAACAAACACTAGTTACTACCGATTTGTTAATAGAAGGTGTTCATTTTAATTTAAGTTATATGCCACTGAAGCATTTAGGGTATAAAGCAGTTATGGTGAACCTCTCTGATGTATACGCAATGAATGGTGTTGCAGAGCAAATTACAGTATCAATTGCGGTGTCTAACCGTTTTCCTTTAGAGGCAATTGAAGAGCTATATGCGGGGATTCAATTGGCCTGTGAAACGTATAAGGTTGATTTAGTTGGGGGGGACACAACCTCCTCTACGAAAGGAATATTAATTTCTGTGACTGCAATTGGAAAAGCAGAAAAAGAAGATGTTGTGTATAGGAATGGTGCAAAGGAAACTGATTTGGTAGTGGTTTCTGGAGATTTAGGAGCTGCTTATTTGGGATTACAAGTTTTAGAAAGAGAAAAACAAGTTTTTCAAGTAGATCCCAATAATCAACCAGACTTAGAAAATTATACGTATTTAATAGAGCGCCAACTAAAACCGGAAGCACGTAAAGATGTTGCGAGCTTATTAAAGGGGATGGAAGTAAGGCCAACGGCAATGATTGATATTTCTGATGGACTTTCGTCAGAGTTGATGCATATTTGTTCGCAGTCTAAAGTGGGGTGTAAAATTTACGAAGAGAAATTACCCTTAGATCCACAAGTAATTTCTGCTTGTGAAGAATTTGAGTTAGATTCTACAATGATTGCTTTAAGTGGTGGAGAAGATTATGAGTTGCTATTTACTGTGCCAATCGCAGATTTTGAAAAGATAAAAGGAAACCCTAATTTTTCTATCATAGGACATATAACTGCAGAAAACCAAGGATTAAATTTAGTTACCAGGGCCAGTCAAGAAATTGAATTGAAAGCACAGGGCTGGAATACGACTAAAGAAGTTTAAAAAGGAGAAGGGAAGATTTAAAAAAGCGCAAATTTAAAATTTTGCGCTTTTTGTTTTTAGACTTTTTTTTACCTAATTTATATTCTTTAATACAAGTTGCATCAGTTGAAACTTTTTTTTAGAGTAGATAGGCTTAACAGTTTTTTAAAAAAACAGCTAAAGCGTTCTGTAGGGCTAATTTATTTTCAATATGGCCCATATGTCCGTTTGGGAAGACAACAACTTTTGAGTTTGTTTTTTCAGCCTCAATCAAAGAAGTTTCAAAATCTAAAACAGGGTCTTTTTTGCCAATAATTAATAATTTATTAAAACTATTTTCAGTTAAAACGCGGTTTCTGTTGATGCGCAATCGCATGCCTTCTTGTGCAGCAATATAACCTTGCATAGGTGTTTGTAAAGCTTCAGAAATGGCCAATTCTATTTCCTCTTTAAAAATAGTTTTACTTTTTGGGTCAAATAAATTCGCAAAAGACATGCGTACCATATTTGTAAAGTTATTGGCAATCATTTTGTTGGCACGCAAACGCAACGCTTTGCGTTCTGCGGTATCTTCATTTGAAGTAGCATTCATTAAGCACAATCCTTTTATTTTTTGTGGGTGTTTTTCTGCAAAAGCCAAGGCAATATAACCACCCAAAGAGTGCCCAATTAAAGTACACTTGCGAATTCTCAATTCTTTTAAAACCACTGCAATTGTTTCTGCAAATAATTCCATGGTATGCACATAGCCCAAACAGTCCGTTTTTCCATGTCCTAATAAATCAATAGCAATTACTCTGTTCCTTTTAGAAATCTCTGGAGCCACGTTTTTCCACATGGTAGCATTCTCTAAAAATCCATGAATTAAAACAACAACACTTCCTTTTCCAGTGTCAGAAAATGAAATGTTTGCGTTTTTAAAAGTTATTGATTTTTGCATCCTACAAAAATATGTATATTTCAAGTATAAAAACGACCCAAAACATGTTCAAATTAAATGTTGCTGCCTACTCCCTTAGTATATGTATTCTTGCTTGTTTCTCAACAGCAAACAGTAGTGCGCAAATCGAAGAAAAAAAACTAGACAATTTAATTGAGGCAACCTTAAAGACTTTTGATGTTCCTGGAATTTCTGTAGGTATTTTAAAAGATGGAAAAGTCGTGTATGCAAAGGGGTATGGCGTTCGTTCTCTTTTGAATAAAAAGGATATGAATGCAAATACTTTGGTAGGGGTTGCTTCTAATAGTAAAGGATTTACCTGTTTCGCTTTAGCGATGCTGATAGACGAAGGGAAACTAAATTGGAATGATAAAGTTCGAACACATATTCCCGAGTTTCAGTTGTACGATTCTTGGGTTACAGCCCAGTTTACCATAAGAGACTTAGTTACACACAGAAGTGGAATGAGCTTGGGCGCTGGAGATTTAATGTTTTTCCCTGAGGGGAACGATTTTAAAGTGGCAGATGTAATTCAGAATGTAAAATATTTAAAACCTAAAAGCTCCTTTAGAAGTGAATTCACCTATAACAACAACATGTTTATTATTGCTGGGGAAGTTTTAAAGCGGGTTAGTGGACTTTCTTGGGAGGAATTTGTGGAAACAAAAATAATGCGTCCTGTTGGAATGACGGTCAGTAAAGCATCTTACAATAGAGTGACAAACAAAACGAATATAATAGCTGCACATACAAGAACTGAAGGGAAAGTAGTGCAAATCCCGCACGACTGGAGTCCAACAGCAAACGCAGCAGGAGGTATTGTTAGTAATGTAAAAGACATGCTTATTTGGGCAAAATTTTTAATGAACGATGCCATTACATCTAAAGGAGAAAGGTTGCTAAGCAAGCGGCAGTTTCAGGAACTATGGCAGTTACAGACACCACTTAAAGTAGATGTAAATAACGCCTATAGCTCAAATTTTAAAGGCTATGGCTTGGGTTGGTTTTTAACAGATGTAAAAGGGGGATACAAACAAGTATATCATACGGGGGGGTTATTAGGCACCGTTACCCAGTTTACAATGATTCCTGAGTTAGCGTTAGGAATTGTTGTATTGACCAATCAGATGAACGGCAATGCATTTAATACGATTACAAACTCGATAAAAGACGCCTATTTAGGATATACAAATCGGAATTGGTTAAAAAAGTATGGGGATAAAAACAGGCGTTATTTGCAATTTAATGACAGTATAAAGGCGGCTGTATTTGGTCAGGTTGCTGATGTAAAAAAGACTAAAAACAGCTTAAAACCGTCTCAAATAGTTGGCACGTATACCGATCGCTGGTTTGGAGATGTCGTGATTTCTTTCGAAGGAAATAAATACATGATAAAATGCATGCGTTCCGTGGATTTGATAGGAGAATTGTTACCTTACAGTGCAACAACAGCGGTTGTAAAGTGGGAAAACAGAAGTTTTGATGCGGACGTGTTTATTAATTTTACTTTTGATGAAAAAGGAAGCGCAAGTAGCGCAAAAATGAAATACATTGCTCCTATTACTGATTTTAGCTTCGACTTTCACGATTTAGCGCTTAAAAAACGAGAGTAATCTTGAATAAAAAAAAAGATATTTGGATTGCTGGGTTTGCATTATTCTCCCTTTTTTTTGGTGCGGGAAATTTGATTTTACCACCAACTCTTGGGCTGAAAGCTGGGGTAGATTGGTGGATTGTAGTTTTGGGTTTTATAGCAACAGCGATTATCATCCCTATTCTTGCAATTTTTGCACATGCAAAGCTGCAGGGAACTTTGTATGATTTCGGAAAAAAAGTATCTCCTACCTTTAGTCGCATATTTTGTTTTTTAATTTATGGAATCGCAGTCGCAATTCCATCTCCAAGAACTGCAGCAGTAACCCACGAAATGGCAATTCAACCATTTTTTGATACGCCCCCAATTTTAACAAGTATTCTATATTTCTTTCTGGTTTTTTTATTTGCCGTAAACCGTTCTAGAATTATCAGTTTAATAGGTAGCTTTTTAACGCCAATAATTGTCCTTATTTTATTACTCATTATAGGGATTTCATTTTTTGTCACTACAGGAGCATTGCGCGCATCAACATTTGAAAGTCCTTTTGTAGATGGAATTTTAGA
>DPRC01000144.1:3565-10311 GCA_003537695.1 Polaribacter sp. | reverse complement strand
TTAATTCCGTCTATACCGGTAAATGTTACATAGGCAGCAAATAAAGCCAATGAAGTTAATGCAGCAGAAGCAATGGCAAAACCTTTACCTGTTGCAGCAGTTGTATTACCAACAGCATCTAAAATATCTGTGCGTTCTCTAACAATAGGATCTTGTTCACTCATTTCGGCAATACCACCTGCATTGTCTGCGATGGGTCCAAAAGCATCAATAGCTAACTGCATCGCAGTTGTCGCCATCATTGCAGAGGCAGCTAATGCAACTCCGTAAAAACCTGCTAAAGCATATGAAGACCAGATTGCAGCAGCAAATAATAATACTGAAGAGAATGTAGAAATCATCCCGGTAGCTAAACCAGCAATAATGTTTGTACCCGCTCCAGTGCTTGATTGTTGCACAATCTTTAAAATTGGCTTAGAGCCTAAGCCTGTATAATATTCTGTAAATGCTGAGATTCCAGCACCTACAACTAAACCGACTAAACACGCATAAAACACTCTCATTGAAGAGATGTCCTGCAATCCTTCACCGAAAAAATCCATTTGCATTGTTTCTGGCAACATCCAAGTAACCAAAACATAACATGCTGCAGCAACCATTGCTATGGATGCCCAGTTCCCAATATTTAATGCTTTTTGAACGTCTGCTTCCTTAGCATCATTTGATGATATTTTAACAAGAAGTGTTCCGATAAGAGAAATGATAATACCTACACCAGCAATAGACATTGGCAGTAAGATAGGTCCAATTCCACCGAAAGCATCTTGAATTGCGCCACCCATATCCTTGATTACATAATTTCCTAAAACCATCGCAGCCAATACAGTTGCTACATAAGAACCAAATAAATCAGCACCCATACCTGCAACATCTCCAACATTATCTCCAACATTATCAGCAATAGTTGCTGGATTTCTTGGATCATCTTCTGGAATGTCTGCTTGCACTTTACCTGCTAAATCAGCTCCAACATCTGCAGCCTTGGTATATATACCACCACCAACTCTTGCAAATAAGGCAATAGATTCTGCTCCTAAAGAAAATCCAGCTAGTGCTTCTAAAACAACAGTCATATCTGTCGTAGAAGTCCATACTCCATCCATAAAATGGTGAAAGAAGAATATAAAAAATGCTGTTAAACCTAAAACAGCTAAACCGGCAACACCCAGTCCCATTACAGTACCACCACCAAAAGAAACTTTCAATGCATTCGGTAAACTTGTTTTTGCTGCTTGTGTTGTTCTAACATTTGTTTTGGTTGCAATTTTCATTCCCATGTTTCCTGCAAAAGCAGAAAATATAGCTCCAATAACAAAAGCGACAACGATTAAATAAGTACTGTCCATATAAAAAGCAATTCCAGCTAGAACAATACTTGCTCCCACTACGAAAATTGCTAAAAGTCGATATTCTGCGTTTAAAAAAGCGATTGCTCCTTCATAGATGTGGTCAGAAATTTCTTTCATTTTCCCGTCACCTGCATCTTGTTTCATTACCCAAGATTTTTTAACTAACATGTATGCTAGTCCTAAAACAGCCATTGCAATTGGCATCCAAATCATCATTGATTCCATATATTATTTTATTTTGATTAGTTTAAATCGGTCGTAAATGTAATAAAATCAAACAGAAATAAAAAACCTCTTAAAGTGTTTAATTTTAAGAGGTCTTTTATAGGTAGGGATATTAATTTCTATATCTTGAAATTATCGTTCTTTTTGTAGTCACTTTTTTCATACCGCTCAACACAAGCTCTGTATATTGCTCTCGCTTCTGCTGCATTTCCCCAGCCACCAACATCTACTTTTTTCTTCTCTAAATCTTTATACACTTGGAAGAAGTGTTCTATTTCTTTAAGTCTGTGTGGATTTAAATCGGAGATGTCATTTTTATTATTCCAAATAGGATCCGAAATAGGGACACAAATAATTTTTTCGTCCGGTCCTTTTTCGTCAGTCATGTGAAAAACACCAATCGGTTTTACTTCAATCACGCACATTGGGAACGTAGGTTCATGACCCAAAACTAAAACATCTAATGGATCATCGTCTAAAGCTAATGTTTCAGGAACAAAACCATAATCTGCAGGATACATCATAGAAGAGAATAACATTCTGTCAAAACGAATTTTATGCAAGTCAAAATCGTATTCGTATTTATTTCTACTTCCCTTCGGTATTTCGATTAAAACATCGAAAGTTTGGTTTTCTTTTGAACTCATGAATTTTTATTTATATTTTATTTTTATTTTTTTTTGCAAAACTAATTTATCTGGGGAGCTTTTCCATCAAATTTTCAGTGAAATTACGCAATGCTTTTCGAAAGCGTTAGCTGTTTCAAGGGCAATAAAAAATCCTTTTTTCGTCCATTGAAAAAAGGATTTTTATAGTATTTAAGATTTTTACTATAAGTAAAGTACTTCTTTTACTGCTTTTATAACATCATTTGCATTTGGAATCCAATTTTCAAATAACACAGGAGAATAGGGTGCCGGTGTATCTGCAGTTGTAATTCTTTTGATGGGAGCATCTAAATGATCAAAAGCTTGTTCTTGTATTCTGTAAGTAATTTCAGAGGCAACACTTGCGAAAGGCCAAGCCTCTTCTAAAATCACCAATCTATTGGTTTTCTTTACAGATTTTAAAATAGCGGCGTGATCCATCGGACGAACTGTCCTTAAATCGATAACTTCAACAGAAATATTTTCTTTTGCAAGCGCATCCGCAGCTTTATATGCTTCTTTTATAATTTTTCCAAAAGAAACAACCGTTACATCTGTTCCTTCTCTTTTAATTTCTGCAACTCCAATAGGGATAATATATTCACCTTCTGGGATTTCCATCTTGTCACCATACATTTGCTCGGACTCCATAAAAATTACAGGGTCGTCGTCTCTAATAGCTGCCTTCAATAGGCCTTTAGCATCATATGGATTTGAGGGTACAATCACTTTTAAACCCGGAGTATTGGCAAACCAATTCTCAAATGCTTGTGAGTGTGTTGCTCCTAATTGACCTGCAGACGCTGTAGGTCCTCTGAAAACAATCGGACAATTAAACTGTCCACCAGACATCTGTCTAATTTTTGCTGCATTGTTTATAATTTGATCAATTCCTACCAAAGAGAAGTTGAATGTCATATACTCAACAATAGGTCTGTTACCATTCATAGCAGAACCAATTGCAATTCCTGCAAACCCTAATTCAGCAATCGGAGTATCGATGACCCTTTTTTCACCAAACTCTTCTAGCATTCCTTTACTAGCCTTATAAGCTCCATTGTATTCTGCAACTTCTTCACCCATTAAATAAATGCTTTCATCTCTGCGCATTTCTTCACTCATGGCTTCACAAATTGCCTCTCTGAATTGAACTGTTTTCATTGAATTTAAATTATTGTTATTTTCATCTGCAAAAGTAAGGAATTTATGAGTAAAAAAAAGCTACTTTTTTACCAAAATAGGAGAAGTTTATTTTTTCAACATATTTTTGCTTTTTGCACTTAATTTAAGGATTATCTTAGTTTTTGGTAGATAGGAATACTGTAGATTTGAAATTATGAGAGGGAAATAAAAATGCGGAAGTCAGCGAAAAGCAACCAGTTTGCCTGCATGGCAAGAAAGGGGATTGTGCCTGCTAATTGATGCTTTTTAAAAAGTGTTAAAATTTAAAAAAATTTACTATGCATGCATAGTAAATTAAAAAAAAGGCGTAATTTCGTCAGTAAGAAAAAATAAAATTTATAATTTATGAAAATATTAGTTTGTATTAGTCACGTTCCTGATACCACTTCAAAAATTAATTTCACAGATAATGACGCTGAATTTGATAAAAACGGCGTGCAATTTGTAATCAACCCGTATGATGAGTTTTGTTTGACAAGAGCTATGTGGTTTAAAGAGAAGCAAGGGGCTACTGTAACCGTTGTGAATGTTGGTGGTGCAGAAACGGAACCAACGTTAAGAAAGGCTTTGGCAATTGGTGCAGATGACGCCATTAGGATTAATGTAGCCGCGACAGATGGTTTTTTGGTAGCAAAAGAATTGGCAGCCGTGGTAAAAGCGGGAAGCTATGATCTTGTTTTAGCAGGGAAAGAGTCTGCAGATTATAACGGTCAAATGGTTCCGGGTATGCTGGCGTCTTTGGTGGATTATAATTTTGTAAATGGTTGTGTAGATTTGGAAGTTGAGGACACGAATGTCTCTGCGAAGAGAGAGATTGATGGAGGAAACGAAACCGTATCAACATCTTTACCATTAGTAATTGGTGGTCAAAAAGGGATTGTAGAAGAGAAAGATTTGCGCATTCCCAATATGAGAGGAATTATGATGGCACGTAAAAAGCCAATGCAGGTGCTGGAAGGTTCTGGGGCTGCAGCCGCAACAAATAGTATTTCTTTTGAAAAGTTAGCTCCTAAAGGAGCGGTTAAGTTAGTTGCTGCTGATAATTTAGATGCGTTGATTGATTTACTGCACAATGAAGCAAAAGTAATATAGTATATAATTATTGAAATTTGTAACTGTTGCAAAACAGTGTGCAAATTGTAATTAAAGATAATAACACTTAAAAAATAAAATATATGTCAGTTTTAGTTTTTGCCGATTCAACGGACGGAAAATTTAAAAAAACTTCCTTCGAAGCAGTCTCTTATGGAAAAAAGGTCGCGGAACAGTTAGCAAGTAATTTAGTTGTTTTAACAATAAATGCAAGCGATGCTTCAGAGCTATACAAGTATGGTGCAGAAAAAGTTGTTGCAGTTTCAAACGATGCTTTGCTAACTTTTAACGCCAAGGAATATGCTGCGGTTATTGTGCAAGTAGCACAGAAAGAAAATGCAACGGTTGTTGTTGTAGATTCTAGTATCAATAGTTTATATGTTTCGCCTTTAGTAGCGGTAAGTTTGGACGCAGGATATGCTTCAAATACGGTAAGTGCACCTTCAAGTATAAATCCTTTTACTGTAAAAAGAAAGGCATTTTCTAATAAAGCATTTTCAAATACCGTTATTTCTTCCGAGTATAAAGTAATTGGTTTGGCTAAAAACTCTTTTGGAATTCATGAAAATCCAGTATCTGGAGTATTAGAAAGTTTTGATGTTCAAGTAGCTGCGTCGGGAGTGAAATCAGAAAAAGTAGAAAGAGTTTCAGGAAAAGTAACCATTGCAGATGCAGATACTGTAGTTTCTGCAGGAAGAGGAATGAAAGGACCAGAAAATTGGGGAATGATTGAGGAGCTAGCGGACGTCTTAGGAGCTGCAACTGCTTGTTCCAAACCTGTTTCGGATTTAGGTTGGCGTCCTCATGGTGAGCATGTAGGACAAACAGGTAAGCCAGTAGCGTCTAACTTATATATTGCCATTGGTATTTCTGGTGCAATTCAACATTTAGCAGGGATCAACGCTTCTAAAGTAAAAGTGGTAATTAATACAGATCCAGAAGCGCCTTTCTTTAAAGCAGCGGATTATGGTGTTGTTGGTGACGCTTTTGAAGTGATTCCATCATTGATCGAAAAATTAAAGGCATTTAAAGAGGCCTAGGCATCGGAAATGTATTCGCGGTTCAATTAAAAAACGAAAAGACCTATCAAGATTAATTTTTGATAGGTTTTTTTATTTTAAGTCGACTTCGCTTTTTCATAGTTCTAAAATCTCAATGTTTACAGCGTCATATTATTCAGGGTCTTGCTTTTGAATGAAATAAAATATAATTTCAGATAGAATAACCGCTTTCACTATTTTTTTTTAGTAAATTGTGCCCTTAAAACTAGCTTTAGAGATGTTTTAAAAGCTTTTTTTCTTTTTTGTAAATATATATATGAGTTTAATAAAACTAACTATAAAAGGAATTTCATACAGCCAAACACAAACAGGCGCTTATGCTTTAGTATTAAGCGAGATGGATGGAGGCCGTACCTTACCAATTATTATCGGTGCATTTGAAGCACAATCTATAGCAATCGCTTTAGAAAAAGAGATTCGGCCACCAAGACCTTTAACACATGACTTGTTTAAAACGTTTTCAGATCGTTTTTCAATAGAAATTAAGGAAGTAATTATCCACAAATTAGTGGATGGTGTTTTCTTCTCGAGCTTGGTTTGTGAAAAAGAAGGTGTAGAGGAGATTATAGATACGCGAACGTCGGATGCAATCGCAATTGCAGTGCGCTTTGAAGCACCTATTTTTACCTATGAAAATATTTTAGATAAAGCAGGTGTCTTTTTAAAAACAGAGGATACTTTGGGTTTGAATGATCCTTCGGAAGCCAGTGAAATATCATTGGATACAAAAAATTTATTAGGGGTGGACAAAGATTCGTCTTATTCAAAACTATCTACTTCTGATTTAATGGAAGAATTAGAGAAAGCCGTTGCTGACGAAAATTACGAATTAGCAGCAAAAATAAGAGATGAAATGAGCAAACGCTCTTAATATTAATTTAATTTATGAAGAATTTATTTTTAATTGTTTTTTGTTTTATTTCAGTCAATTTTTTTGCTCAGGATCTAGAACAGGATTGGAAGGTCGATACTATTTTAAATTCGGAAACAACATCACTGCCAAAATTAGTAGTTTCACAAGGTTTTTCTTTGAACGATGGAAAATTTGAATTCTCAGCAGTTGGTGAAGACAGTGTAGCTTCAGGAACCTATCTTAGGCAACAAAATTTGATTATTTTACACCACCAAAGGCCAAAAGAAGCATTAAGATATTTTAATATTGTTACTCTTGATGCGGACCGATTAGTTGT
>DPRC01000144.1:1067-3158 GCA_003537695.1 Polaribacter sp. | reverse complement strand
ACAGAATGATGCTACATTAACACCACAGTCTACAGCAAATAAAGCAGTCATTACAACAGATAGCGAAGAAATTGTGCCAAGCACAAATTTTACGTTTACAAGTTTTTGGAAAGGTGTTCTAGGAATGTTTTCATTAATTGTAATAGCCTTTTTATGTAGTGCAAATAGAAAAGCAATTAATTGGAAAAGAGTTGCTGTTGGTTTGTCTCTTCAAATAGTAATTGCTGTGGGAGTTTTAAAAGTATCCTTCATTCAAGGTGCATTTGAATTGGTAGGAAAGCTTTTTATAGAAATTTTGGAATATACGAAAGCAGGGAGCTCCTTCTTATTTGCGGGTTTAATTTCGGATATGGATTCTTTTGGGTATATTTTTGCTTTTCAAGTGCTACCTACCATTATTTTCTTTTCAGCATTAACTTCTTTATTATTTTATTTAGGCGTTATCCAATGGATTGTTAAGGTTTTAGCGATTGGTCTCTCTAAGTTTTTAGGTATTTCTGGTATGGAAAGCTTGTCTGTTGCAGGAAATATTTTTTTAGGGCAAACAGAAGCACCTTTGCTAATTAAGGCCTACTTAGAAAAGATGAATAAATCTGAAATGCTATTGGTAATGATTGGTGGAATGGCAACTGTTGCAGGTGCTGTTTTAGCAGCTTACATAGGGTTTTTAGGAGGTGGTGATAAAGAATTAGAATTAGTTTTTGCGAAGCATTTATTGGCAGCGTCTGTCATGGCAGCTCCTGGAGCTATCGTAATTTCTAAAATTTTATACCCCCAGACAGAAGAGGTAAATACAGATGTTACCGTTTCTCAAGAAAAAATAGGTTCTAATATTTTAGATGCGATTGCAAACGGTACCACAGAGGGTTTGCGCTTGGCAGTTAATGTTGGAGCAATGTTGTTAGTTTTTGTAGCGGTGATTGCTATGCTAAATGGAGGATTGGATTTGATTGGAAGTTTGACACATTTAAATGAGGTAATTGCTTCCAATACTGCATATGATAAATTGTCTATAGAATTTATTTTAGGATATGCTTTTGCTCCATTAATGTGGTTGATAGGAGTTCCAACTACCGATGTGACCCTTATGGGACAGTTGTTGGGAATTAAGCTAGCAGCTAGTGAATTTGTTGGTTATATTCAACTAGCAGAATTGAAGGATGTGACAAATGCAACACACTTGGCGTATAACAAGTCAATTATAATGGCTACCTACATGCTATGTGGTTTTGCGAATTTTGCTTCTATCGGTATTCAGATAGGCGGAATCGGTTCTTTAGCGCCCGGACAGCGGAAAACATTATCGGAGTTTGGAATAAAAGCGCTTATAGGAGGTACAGTGGCTTCTTTAATGTCAGCTACCATTGCAGGTATGATTATTGGATAGGAAAAGTTGTATTCAAATCGTTAATAACTTTACAATATTATTTAAAAAGCTTCGCCTAAAATGGACGAAGCTTTTTTATTTTTACAAGTGTCCCCAGAGGTTTATAGAAACAATCAATTAAACATTAGAATGAAGCAATATCACGATTTAGTAAAACATGTTCTAGAAAACGGAAATGAAAAAGGAGATCGGACAGGAACCGGGACAAAAAGTGTTTTTGGATATCAAATGCGTTTTGATCTTAGTGCTGGTTTTCCCATGATAACAACTAAGAAGTTGCATTTAAAGTCAATTATTTATGAGCTACTTTGGTTTATAAAAGGAGATACAAATATTAAATACCTACAGGATAATGGCGTGAAAATATGGAATTCCTGGGCAGATGAAAATGGAGATTTAGGACCGGTTTATGGCCACCAATGGCGGAATTGGAATAGTGATGATATTGATCAGTTAAAAGAGGTAATAAACACGCTAAAAACGAACCCAAATTCAAGAAGGATGATGGTTGCCGCTTGGAATCCATCAGTAATGCCAGATACTTCGGTAAGTTTTTCAGAGAACGTAGCGAATGGTAAAGCTGCATTGCCTCCATGTCATGCTTTTTTTCAATTTTATGTGGCAGATGGAAAGTTGTCTTGTCAGTTGTATCAAAGAAGCGCAGATATCTTTTTAGGAGTCCCTTTTAATATTGCAAGTTATGC
>DPRC01000144.1:0-678 GCA_003537695.1 Polaribacter sp. | reverse complement strand
ACTTTTGGAGATGCTCATATTTACAATAACCATACAGCACAATTAGAGTTGCAGTTGTCTCGCGAGGTTAGGCCTTTGCCGACGATGAAAATGAACGCAGCAATAACAAGTATTGAAGATTTTACCTTTGAAGATTTTGAACTAGTGGATTATGATCCACACCCGCATATTAAGGGAAAGGTAGCTGTTTAGGATTTCAATCTTTAAAAAAAGAAGGCTATTTTTTTAGACTAATTTTTACTATTTTTATTGAGAAATAGGAGGCTTTTAATTTTTTCATATAAATCACTAAAAAAAATCAAATAGCTACGCATTCTTTTTTGTTTAAAATACATTTATTATATGATTACAGTAATTGCTGCAGTTGCAGAAAATAATGCCATCGGAAAGAATAACGATTTAATCTGGAGTTTATCGGCAGATTTAAAAAGGTTTAAAAAGGTAACTTCGGGTCATTATATTTTAATGGGTAGGAACACTTTTGAATCCATAGGAAGACCCTTACCAAATAGAACGACTATCATCATTACTAGAAATAAAAATTATTTCAAAGAAGGTTGTTTAATCGCTGGTAGCTTAGAGGAAGCTATCAAATTGGCAAAAGAGGAGAAAGAAGTTTTTATTATTGGAGGTGCTCAAATTTATAAAGAAACAATGGCGAAAAACTTGGCAGATCGG
>DPRC01000036.1 GCA_003537695.1 Polaribacter sp. | reverse complement strand
GACTGCGCTTGACCTGACAACTTTTCTTTCAATTCTATTGGTGAAATTTGCCAATCTGGGTTTTGTACTACACAAACTGGTTCTGTGTAAGTTTGTAACTTAAATATTTCTGTAATTTTATCTTTTAAAAAACGCTGTTTTAATGTTATTTTTAATTGGGTGTTTTGAAGCGCATTGTAAATTAATAACTCATTTAATAATGGTTTTCCAACCCCTGTAATCAATTTTAAAACTTCATTTACTTGCTGCGTTGCAATCATACCAACAATCGCATTTAAGGTTCCCACCTCTTCACAATTTGGAATATCTCTTGCCATTTCAGGGAAAACATCCCTTAAATTTGAAGAGTAACTCCCGTCTTTTTGCCAGACATTAAAAGTAGCAACGTAGCCATCAAACTTATACAAAGAACCGTACACCAATGGTTTGTTTTTCATCACACAAACGTCATTTAACAAATACTTTGTTGGCAAAGCATCTGTTGCGTCCACAACAACATCAACACCAGCAATTAACTCCAAAACATTCTCTTTTGTAATCGCCTCACTTGTGAAATTAACTTCAGTAAATGGGGCTCTTTCTTTTATAAATTCCGCTAAAACCGCTGCTTTTGGTTTGCCAACATCCTGTTTAGAATAGAAAACTTGTCGGTGTAAATTAGAAATCGCAACCGTATCAAAATCGACCAAATGAATTTCCCCAATTCCACTAGTGGCCAAGTATACGGCAACCGGACTTCCCAAACCACCACAACCAACTACCAAAACACTAGCATTTTGCAGTTTTTGTTGTCCCGCTTTCCCCATTTCTGGCAAAGTTATTTGACGCTTGAATAGCTGGTCTTTTGTTGGTTTCATTATAATTTTTGAATCTCTTTTTTAGCAGCTTTAAACTCTTCTGGTGTATTTATATTTCTTATAAAATCATCTTCAATTTCAATAATTTCTACTTCAGAATTAATTAACATTTTACGCGGACAAGAGTATCCTTGCGCTAAGTATTGCAATAAAATAGGATATGCTTTTGGTTCATAAATTGTGACCAAAGGTTCTGGGAAATCTTTGCCTTTCCCTTTAATTGCGGTCGCTACTTTACTGGGATTCCTTTTCTCTAGTACTAATTTTATAATGGCAGCATTTATAAAAGGAACATCTGTTGCCAAGACAAACCAAGCAGCATTTGGGTCTTTCTGAAAAGCAGAACAAATACCCCCAAAAGGACCTAGATTGAGAAATTTATCATGAATTTCTTTCGAGGCTTCAGCAGTATTTTCTGACACTTTTTCAACAGAGAAATAAGTTTCCAGATTGCTGTTCTCCAGCAAATCTTTTGCTACTTCTTTTTGAGCCTTTCCAAAATAATTCAATTCAGATTTATCGGACCCCATTCGTGTACTTTTCCCCCCGACTAAAACCAAGCCCTTTACGGTTGCTGTTTTTTCTTGAATAAGGCTCCTAACGTGCTTTGCAATTTTATCAATTTCATCAATTGTATAGCAAGCTATACCTTTTATCTGTGGATACTTCTCCTCTAAAAAAGGAAAATAGACCGCATCTTTTGTCAACTTTACAACAAACTGAATGTTCTCTATTTGCGCAACTCTTTTTAAAATAGAAGCTTCTTTTGCTGGATCTAAAATTAGAATTTGTTGGGTTCCTTGGTAATGATTTCCATTAATAAACACACAATCAAATTGTGCAAAATCTAAACGCCGCTGAAACTTATTTACACTTCCAGTAGTTGTAATATTTAGATTCCCCTCGTGGTGAAAGACAAACTCTGATAGTTTATTTTCTGCTACATCCTTTGCGTGTGATGCATCAAAATAACCTAATTTATAGTTGGATAGCTTCTGGGAAACTTTAGAAACCAAGTTAGAAATAGTATTGCAATTTGTACCCAAAATTGAGATTTCATTGGGTGCAAAATTTTCATTATTTCGTCTTTCTAAGTTTCTATGTTTGGTGTGTTTAGACATTTTTAAGATCCGATTTTCCTCCTGTTTTTTCTAACAACTTCACCGCTGTAATGACCATATTTTGATTGATACTCTTACACATATCATAAATGGTTAAACAGGCAATATTGGCACCTGTTAAAGCTTCCATTTCTACGCCAGTTTTGCCTTCAATAGTTACTTCGCAAAGCACTTCTATATTTTCAGCATCTATAATTTGTATGCCAATATCTGCGCTATTTATTAATAATGGATGACACATGGGAATTAGTTCTGAAGTCTTTTTCACCCCTTGAATTCCCGCGATGATTGCTGTTTGAAAAACAGGTCCCTTTTTGGTTGTTAACTCCTCGTTATTAAAATGAGAAATTATTTCTGCTCCTAAGAACATGCTTGCTTTTGCAATGGCTGTTCTTTTGGTAACCTTCTTGTCAGAGACATTTACCATTTTAGGATTCCCTTTTTCGTTTAAATGACTAAAATCACTCATTATCTATATCTAATTATCTTAAAAACTTCTCCTTTTTTAAAAACCAATTTATCTTGTGGGAGTTCAATAAAAGCTGCTGTTTTTACCAAACTTGCTAAATCTCCAGAACCATTTCCTGAAATCGGGAAAGCAACAATACATCCCTTTTTATTTTCTAAACTCACTTGCAAGAAGTAGGTTAAGTTTGGCCTAAAATTGACATCCTCTCCTAAAATAGCCGTTTCTTCTTCAATTTCTAATCCTATCGACTTGCAATACCACGGGTAAAAATACGCCAAACAATTTACAAAAGTCGAAATAGGATTTCCAGGAAACCCAAAGACAATACTCTTTTTTTGGGATGTCTCCGTTGCGGGTCTATGTCCAAACCAAAAGGGTTTCCCTGGCCTTTGCGCTACTTTATGAAATAATTTCTCCACCGCCAATTCTTCAAAAACTTCTGGAAGAAAATCATATTTACCTTTACTTACCGCGCCACTAAAAAGCAACACATCATAATGCTGTAAATACCTTTCTATTTTAGACTTTAAAATTTGTTTATCATCGGTAATGTGTGCCGTTTCAGAAGGAATGTTTAATCTTTCTAACAAAGAAACTAATGTAAACACATTGCTTCTTCTAATTTGGTGTGCTAGCGGAATCTCATCAACAGCAACCAACTCATCTCCTGTAGAAACAATCATTACTTTTGGCTGCTTTGCAACTTTTACAGACGATTTTCCAACGGTTGCTAAAACACCAATTTCCGCCGCAGATAGCAAGGTGTTCTTTTGTATTAATACATCTCCAGACTTTCCATCTTTTCCTCTGGGGTGCATGTTCTGCCCACCAGTTATCGCATCAATCGTGATGTTTGCAATTCCGTCATCAATAATAACATCTTCATATCTAATGACCGTATCAGTTTTATTTGGCAACACTGCACCCGTCATCACTTCAATACAATTTTCTGGGTTTTGAAGCGTAATTTGTACACTCCCCGCGGCTTGAATTCCTGCTATTTTAAATGCCCTTTGCCCATTTTTAAATTGATGAAAATCAATTGCAATTCCATCCATGGCAACTCTATTAAATGGCGGGAAATCTCTATCTGCAAGAATTACTTCCTTTAAAATTCTACCTGCAGATTTTAAAAACGGAATTTCTTCCACGCCAAAACAGTCTCTGGTACTTAAAACCATTTGTAAAGCATTTGCTACCGATATCATCTTAACTTTATAATTATTTATTAGTGTAAATATATGGGGTTACCCCCTCATAAGAAGGCCTTCTACTACCCTCCAATAGTACTCATACTTTCAGAAGCACTCCCGTCAATTCTATTCGCCTCTGCTATAAAACCATTTGCTGGCTTTTCTTTGACTAAAGATAAAAAAAGTTCTTTTAAATCGTCATTAGAAGCCCCTTTTCTAATAAAATCACGCAAATTAAAAACGCCATCATCAAACAAGCAGTTTTTAAAGGTTCCTGTACTTGTAATTCTAATTCGATTGCAATTACTGCAGATCGTTCTTGAAAATGCAGGAATAATTCCAACAGTTCCTATGTGATTATCAATGGTGTAATTTCTTGAAGTAGAGGATTTTTCTGAGATGATATCTTTCACATCAAACGCTGTTTTAATCTCGCTTAGAATCTTGTTAAACGTCCAGTTTTCTTCCATTTTACGCTGGCCTTTCCCGTTAAAAGGCATTTCTTCAATAAAGCGTACAGCCACCTTTTTATCTTTCGTAAATCGCACAAAATCTACAATTTCATCTGTGTTAATACCAGATTGCACCACTACATTTAGTTTTAAATTCAAGCTACTTTTTTCAAGCAGTTCAAGTGTTTTATACACCTCTGGGAAAGCATCTCTTCGTGTAATTTTAGCGAACTTTTCTCTATTTAAACTATCAATACTTAAATTGATGTCTTTTACTTTTCCTAGCTTTTCAATGCGATCAATATGTCGAGAAATCAAAGCGCCATTAGTGGTAATATTAATTGCTTCTAACAGATCATTATAAGATAACATTTCTAAAAACCCAACAAAATCTTTTCGCACAAAAGGTTCACCTCCAGTTAAACGAACTTTATGAACACCCAATTCTGTTAAAACACGAATTAAGCGATACATTTCCTTAAAGGTTAGTAGTTCCTGTCTTGGTACAATATCGATTCCTTGCGCAGGCATACAGTATTGGCAGCGCAAGTTGCAACGGTCTGTAACTGCCAACCGCACATATTCCATTTGTCTTCCAAAATTATCTACTAATGTATGCATTGCACTGGGTGATTTTCAAATTCTACTTGACAAAAACTATAATTCGTTTAAAGCAACTGTTATATAATTCATTACTAACTTTGTTGCTCCGAGATGATTCTCAATATACCTCTTGTTGAGCACTCCGGTTAATTTTCTGAAATGTTCGTCGTTTTTTAGAAGGGTACAGTTCTCTGTAAATTCTTCTTGATTTTTTATAGCAATACAACCTCCTATTTTCACTAAATCTACCGCTTCTTTAAATTTATCAAATGTATTCCCAATAACCACGGGAATTCCAAAAGTTGCTGGCTCTAATATATTGTGTAATCCTGTTTTTAGGCCTCCACCAACATATGCTATATCTGCAGCAGCATATACTTTGGTTAAAAGACCAATCGTATCGATAATAAAAACCTGATAGCTTTTCAAATCTCCGACAAACTGAGGTTTTTTAAATTCAGAATATAAAACTGTTTTCTTATCAATCTGTGCCCGTAATTCTAAAATGGCATCACTTTTAATATTGTGGGGAGCTATGATAAACTTCTCGGTTGCTGTAGCCGTATTATTTATGTAATGCACAAGCAACGCTTCATCTTCTCTCCAGGTACTTCCCGCCACAAGGGTATATGCGCTGTCCTTAAAATCCTGAATAAAATCTAACGCATTGTCTTGTTTTATAATCGCTGATACCCGATCAAAACGCGTATCTCCCGCTACCGTGACATTCTTAAAAGCTATGGAGTTTAACAAGAGCTTAGAATTGCTGTCTTGGACAAAAAAATGGTCGAAAGCTGCCAAGGATTTTTTCATGAAAGCACCATAGCTTTTGAAAAATAATTGCTCTTTTCTTAAAATCCCAGAAACTAAAATCGTTTTAATATTCTTCTTTTTTAGTGCACTTAAAAAGTTGGGCCAAAACTCATATTTTATAAAAACTGCCATTTCAGGATTCACCTCTTTAATAAATCTTTCTGCATTTTTACGAGCATCTAAAGGAAGGTAGCAAACAACATCTGCTAATGCATAGTTTTTTCTTACCTCATAGCCAGAAGGTGAGAAAAAGGTGACTAAAATTTTATGTTTTTTATACTGCTGTTTTAATTCTTCAATAATAGGTCTTGCCTGCTCAAACTCTCCCAAAGAAGCCACGTGAAACCAAATTGTTTTCTCATTTTTTAGCACCGCTATTTTAGAGAATGTTTCTCTTCTTCCTGCAACAAAAAATTTAATTTTCCTACTAAACACAGCAAGCAAAGGCAGGATGATTCCCGCCAAAAAAACCACAAAATTATAGACAAATTTCATGTGAGTAAAAGTACACAATGGAAAGTTCTAAACGAAAAAAAGCACTAACAAATAAATGTTAGTGCTTTTTTATATTTTATAAAACTTAGTTTCTTAAGCTTCAAAAGGTGTAATAGAAACGTAAGACCTGTTGTCTTTTTTCTTTCTAAACTCAACCACTCCGTCAACTCTTGCATGTAAAGTATGATCTTTACCCATGTAAACGTTTTCTCCTGGATTGTGCGTTGTACCTCTTTGACGAACAATGATATTCCCTGCAATTGCAGCTTGTCCTCCAAATATTTTTACTCCTAGTCGTTTCGATTCTGATTCTCTACCATTCTTCGAACTTCCTACTCCTTTTTTATGTGCCATGATGTTATGGTTTTAAAGTTTGTAAATTTTTATTTCGTTAAAGCTTCTATTAATTCCGCTTTCTTTAAAGAAGTATATCCTGAGATACCTTTTTCTTTAGCTACGGCTTTTAATTCAGCTACAGTCATTGCACTTAAATCGCTAGCTACTGCTGGCGCTGCTACCGCTACTACTTCTTCTTTCTTTGGAGCCGCTTTCTTAGGAGCTGCTTTTTTAGAACCTGAAGCAGCAATAGATTCTATTAGAATCTCGGTTAAAGCTTGTCTGTGTCCATTTTTCTTAATGTAACCCTTTCTTCTTTTCTTTTTGAAGACAATTACCTTATCACCTTTTAGGTGATTTAAAATTTGAGCTGATACTGATGCTCCTTCTATAGCTGGGGCGCCAACAGATACACTTCCATTATCATCCAATAAAAAAACATTGTCAAAAGTAACTTTTGATCCTGCTTCTCCTTGTAAACGATGAACGTATACTTTTTGGTCTTTTGCAACTTTAAACTGCTGCCCTGCTATCTCTACGATTGCGTACATACTATTTGTTTTGCTTATTACTACTAGTTAATTCACTTTCTCTACTGAAAATGAGGGTGCAAATATACATATTTTTTAGAAAGCTACAACATTGCTCCGAAAAAAAACAAGGGGATTAAACCCCGAAAAAAAAAATAAGTTTTCTAATGCTACTTTTAGTAGATTCTTCCTATTTTTGAGAACACACAATTTTTGTGAAACCTTGTAACATATTATTCTATCAAGCGTCTAATGAACAATTGAATATTAATTTAAAAAAATGAAAAAATGAAAAAAAGTATTTTAACACTTGCTTCAGCATTATTGGTTGCATTTTACTCTAATGCCCAAAAAGTTGATTTTCAAGAGTATGATTTAGATAACGGCATGCACGTTATTCTACATAAAGACACAGCTGCCCCAGTAGTAGTAACTTCTGTAATGTACCATGTAGGTGCTAAAGATGAACAACCTGGAAGAACAGGAATGGCACATTTCTTTGAGCATTTGTTGTTTGAAGGCACAAAAAATATTGGCAAAGGCGAATGGTTTAAATTAGTTTCTTCTAACGGTGGAAAAAACAACGCCAATACTACAGATGACAGAACCTATTATTACGAAATATTTCCATCGAATAAGTTAGAATTAGGACTCTGGATGGAATCTGAGCGCTTGTTGCACCCGATTATTGGGCAAGCAGGTGTTGACACTCAAAATGAGGTTGTAAAAGAAGAAAAAAGATTGCGTGTAGACAACCAACCTTATTCTCGATTTTTAGAGTTTGTAAAGGAGAACATCTTTAAAAAGCACCCGTATATGGGAACTACTATTGGTAAAATGGCAGATTTAGATGCCGCGACCTTAGCAGAGTTTCTTGCTTTTAACAAAAAATTCTATGTTCCAAATAATGCAACGCTAGTTGTTGCCGGTGATATTGATATTGACATTGCTAAAAAAATGATTAAAGCGTACTTTGGTCCTATCCCAAGAGGAGCAGCAATCGAAAAAAACTTCCCACAGGAAGATCCAATTACAGAGGCGATGACGGCAAAAGGATATGATCCCAACATTCAGATCCCAGCGATCATGGCCGCTTACAGAACTCCTTCAATGAAAACAAGAGACTCTCGGATTTTAGACATGATCTCTTCGTACTTAAGTACTGGAAAAAGCTCTGTACTTTATAAAAAATTAGTTGATAACAAAAAAATGGCAATTCAGGCAGGCGCTATTAATGCGAGTCAGGAAGACTATGGAACCTATATTTTATACGGGTTACCTCAAGGGGAAACTAAACTAGAAGATTTAATTAAAGAAATTGATGAAGAAATTGCAATTATGCAAACAGAGTTAATTTCAGACAGGTCTTATCAAAAACTACAAAATCAATTTGAGAATAACTATGTGAACTCAAATTCAAGTGTAGAAGGGGTAGCAAATTCTTTAGCGCGCTACCATGTATTATACGGAGACACCAATTTAATTAATTCTGAGATTGACATCTACAGATCCATCACGAGGGAAGAAATTCAAGCGGTAGCCAAAAAATATCTAAATCCTAATCAGCGCTTAATTCTAGAATATTTACCGAAAACAAAATAATATAATTAAATCGTTGATTGATTTCTTAAAATATAACACCAATTATGAAAACAAAAATTTTAGCAATCCTTGTCCTTTTTGTAGCAACAATTAGTACAAGTGCACAGATAGATAGAAGTACAATGCCAAAAGCAGGACCAGACCCAGTTGTAAAGTTGGGAGTCCCTGTAAAATTTAATATGCCCAATGGCTTAAAAGTAATTATGGTAGAAAACCATAAATTACCCAGAGTTTCTGCAAACTTATCCATCGATAATAAACCTTATTTTGAAGGTGAAATCGCAGGTGTTTCTGGAATGATGGGGAGCTTGCTTGGTAGAGGAACCCCGAGCATAACGAAAGATGAATTCAATGAAAAGGTGGATTTTTTAGGAGCGAGTGTAAACTTTTATAGCGCTGGAGGTTTTGCATCTTCTTTAGAAAAGTATTTTCCTGAAATACTGGCTCTTATGGCAGATGGAATTAAAAATGCAACGTTCTCCCAAGAAGAGTTTGACAAAGAAGTACAGCTTACTTTAGATGGATTAAAATCTAACGAAAAAAGCGTAACTAGTGTAGCAAGGCGCGTAGAAAATGTATTAACATATGGTAGAAGCCATCCTTATGGTGAATTTACATCAAAAGAGAGTGTGAAAAGAATTACCCTAGCGGATGTAAAAAATAATTACAACACCTACCTAAAGCCGAATAATGCGATTTTAGTAATTGAAGGAGACATTGATATCAAGGAAACTAAAAAACTTGTAAATCGTTTATTTGCAGATTGGAAAGCAGGAGAAATTCCTGAGTATACCATGCCTGAAGTTCCAACTTTAGCAACCGCAGAAATTGACTTTATAAACATGGATAATGCAGTACAATCTGAAATTGCAATTATCAATACAGTAGATATAACTTTAGGAGATACAGACTATTATGCCGCTTTATTAGCCAACAAAATTCTTGGTGGAGGTGGAACTGCGCGTTTGTTTATGAACCTAAGAGAAGACAAAGGCTATACCTATGGTTCTTATTCCAATCTAAGTCAAAGTAGATATGTTGGAACTTTTAAAGCGAGCGCCAGCGTTAGAAATATGGTGACAGATAGTGCTGTTGTAGAATTACAAAAAGAAATTAATAAAATTAGATATCAAACGGTAAGCGCAGAAGAGCTTAGAAACGCCAAAGAGTCTTATGTTGGTAATTTTGTAATGGATGTTCAAAAACCAAGAACAGTGGCAAATTTCGCTTTAAATATTGAGCGTTATAATTTACCAATAAACTTCTATGAAAGCTATATTCAAAAGATAAAATCAGTAACACTGGAAGAAGTTCAAAATGCTGCAATCAACTATTTTACTGGCGATAAAGCAAGAATCATTATTACTGGAAAAGGAATTGATGTGCTTGACAATCTAGAGAAAACAGATTATATAATCAATTATTTTGATGTAGATGGAAACCCAACAGAGAAGCCAGCAATGACATTGCCAATTCCTGAAGGAATGACTGCAGAAAATGTAGTTGATAAATACATCGCTGCTATTGGTGGTAAAGATAAAGTGATGGCTGTTAAAACAACCATGACTGTTGCAAATGCAACCATTCAAGGAACTCCTTTAGTGATGACGATGAAAAAAGCTGCACCTAATAAAACTTCACAAGATATTTCAGTAATGGGCAATAGCATGCAAAAAACTGTTTTTAACGGAACTACAGGATATACAAATGCACGAGGACAAAAGAAAGACATGACCGAAGAGCAAGTGAACAAGGCAAAATTAGAAATGGCCATTTTTGTTGATTTGGCATACGGCACTGGAGAATTGCTTCGAATTGAACCTTTAGAAGGTAAAAATGCCATTGTTTTAAAATTTAATGATACTGAAGCTTATTATGACATGACTTCCGGTCTGAAAGTGAAACAAGTGAAAACTAATAAGTCGCCTGACGGAAAAGAAGTGAAAACACCCACTGTTTTTTCTGACTACAAGGAAGTAAGCGGAGTGAAGTTTCCGCATGCTATTGGTATAAAATCGGGTCCTATGAATTTAGATTTCGTAGTGCAAGAAATTAAAGTAAATGAAGGCGTTTCTGACGAAGACTTTAAGTAACAAAAGCACAAGCAAAAAAGTACAAAAAAGAGTCAAAACAATATGTTTTGACTCTTTTTTATGTTTTAAATCGAGCATTTACAAAGGTGTTCGAACTGCCCGCTACACTAAACGATTCCTTTTTTCTTAAAGGCTGTCTATTAAAAATAGCACTCACTTCTTTCGATTCACTAAATAAACCCCCAAAAGAATAATAATACCACCAACAACCTGAAGTACACTTAATTTCTCCCCATCTAAAACACCCCAAAAAATGGCTACTAAAGGAATTATATACGTCACAGAAGAGGAAAAAACGGGATCCGAAATATGTACCAGCTTGTTGTAAATAGTCTTTGCAATTCCAGTGCCTACTATTGATAAAATTGCAACATATCCCAAAGATTTCGTAAGTACGTTATTTTCCAAATCAAACGTAGTAAAGAACTCCGTAAAGCTTAAAACAACAAACGCTGGAACTAACAATAATAAAAAATTACCAGTTACAATAGAAAGTGCGTTTAAATCATTTAAATGTTTCTTCACGATGTTTGCATTAAACGCGTAACCCACAGATGCTATAATTATTAGTAAAGCATACCAATAATTTTGATTCGGATTTAAATCTGCTCCCTTTAATATCAGTAGTAAGGTTCCTGCTAAACCAATTAATATACCGAACAACTGGCTTCTTTTAAAAGCAAACCCAAAGACCCAAGCACCAAAAATTAAGGTATTAAAAGGGGTTAGGGAGTTTAAAATCGCCACAATAGAACTGTCTATATTTGTAATGGCAAAGGCAAATAAAAATCCAGGAATAAAAGTCCCTGTAATTGCAGTATAAAAAATATATTTATAATGTTTTTGTTGAATTTTTTTTAAAGACGGAAATGCTACTAAAAGTAAAAATATAGCAGTAAAAATCATCCTTAAGGCACCCAATTGAATCGGCGTGACCCCTAATAAGGCTTTTTTCATTAAAATAAAAGAACTCCCCCAAACAAGGCAAAGCAGACTAAAATACAACCATTTTTTATGTTGATCTTTCATAAATATTTTTTCAAGGTACAAAAGTCTTCTATTTATTGAAATATCAACCTGATTATTAATAAATTTGCACAATCACTTAATCATTAAATATTATGACCATTAAAAAACTATTTTTCTCAATAGCAATTGCGTGTTGCATCCTAACAGGCTGCAAAGAAAACAAAGAGGTGAAAAAAGAAAAAGTTTCGCTAGCAATCTCAGGCATGACTTGTGAAATTGGTTGTGCAAAAACAATTCAATCCAAACTTTCTAAAAAAGAAGGTGTT
>DPRC01000149.1:6309-6551 GCA_003537695.1 Polaribacter sp. | reverse complement strand
GCTGTTGGGTATTTAGGTTTGAAAAAATACGGATTGAAAGAAAACGAATACGGCATTTTTCTAGAAACGGCACATCCTGTTAAATTTTTAGACGTTGTGGAAGCAACATTACCTGTACAAGTTAAAATTCCCGAACAAATACAAAAAGTAATCAATAATAAAAAGGTTGCACTGCAGATTGCTGATTATGAAGGCTTACAATCGTTTTTACTGAAATAAAACATCGGTCACTATTTTTTTAG
>DPRC01000149.1:4507-5916 GCA_003537695.1 Polaribacter sp. | reverse complement strand
AAAAACACAACATGCAACAAAAAAATAATACCACCGCAATTCTTATAATTGCAAGTTTATTTTTCATTTTTGGCTTTGTCACCTGGATTAACGGCGCTTTAATTCCATTTATGAAAACCATCAATGAACTTACGGACGCCCAATCCTATTTCGTAGCATCTGCATCCTACATTTCCTTTGTAGTAATGGCCTTGCCAGCTTCTTACATTTTAAATAAAATTGGTTACAAAAAAGGCATGTCTCTAGGCCTCATAATTATGGCCATTGGAGCCTTGATTTTTATTCCGGCAGCATCTGCAAGAACGTATTGGGTATTCCTAACAGGTATTTTTATTCAGGGTGTTGGAATGACAATTTTACAAACGGCAGCAAATCCATATATTACAATTTTAGGGCCTATTGAAAGTGGTGCAAAACGTATTGCAATTATGGGAATTGCGAACAAAACTGCAGGTGCTTTAGGTTCTTTAATTTTTGGTGCATTGCTATTATCAGGTATAGATGAAACAAAAGAAAAACTAAGTACAGCAACTTTAGAGGAAAAAAACATCTTGCTAGACACGATGGCAGACAGCGTTTTTATGCCCTATATTATCATGGCTATTGTACTATTTTTATTAGGAATTCTTATAAGAAAAGCTCCTTTACCTAATGTTGAGGCATCCGAAACTGAGGAAGTAGTAGCGGGTAACAGCGCTAAAACAAGTATTTTCCAATTCCCAAATTTATGGCTTGGTGTTTTAGCATTATTCGTTTATGTAGGAGCAGAAGTAATTGCGGGAGATACAATTATTGCCTACGGAATTTCACTTGGTTTTACAGGAGAAGAAGCAAAGTATTTTACTACCTATACATTATTGGCTATGGTTGCAACCTACGCTGTAGGTGTGTTTTTAATCCCTAAATATCTAAAACAAAAGACGGCTTTAATAGCAAGTGCTCTTTTAGGTATTGTTTTTAGTTTTTGTATTTTAAATACAACAGGGTTTGTTTCTATTTTATTTGTAGCGGCTTTGGGAATTGCGAATGCATTGGTTTGGCCAGCAATTTGGCCTCTGACGTTAGAGGGCTTAGGAAAGTTTACAAAGACAGGTTCGGCGCTTTTAATCATGGCAATTTCTGGTGGCGCAATCATTCCACCGTTATACGGTAGAATTGTAGATGCCAATAAACAAGAATTAATTACCAACGGAGTCCAAGAAATAGATGCATTGGCAACAGCTTCTACAAACAGTTATTGGATTTTAATACCTTGTTATGTGATCATTCTAATGTTCGCTGTTTGGGGACACAAAATAAAAAGCTGGAGTAAATAAAATGTAAATCACTCGATATTAGAAGCTTAATTGACGTAAAAATCACAATTACTAAAGCTAATAACTGCTTAAAATAAAAAGTCCTAACAAATT
>DPRC01000149.1:0-4083 GCA_003537695.1 Polaribacter sp. | reverse complement strand
TACTGCTTAGCGGATGCAAATTTAGTCTATTCTTTCAATTTCACAAACATTTTTTCAGGAATTTTTTATTTAACAAAGTTTTATGTGCTTTTACACCGCTAATTCAGGTCTTTAAGAAGCAATTTATTCATATTTATTGTTAAATTCGCTGTATCAATATTTTGTAATTCTTATGACAACAGCAAATTTCAAAAAATGGAATATCATTCTAGGATGGATTGCATTTATAATTGCATTAATAACATATTCTTTAACAATTGAGCCTACCGTTAGTGCTTGGGACGTAGGAGAATACATAGCAACCTCTGTAAAACTTGAAGTTGGGCATCCACCGGGTGCACCTTTGTTTCAGATGTTAGGCGCATTCTTTGCAATGTTTACTTCTGAGAGTTCAGAAATTGCTAAAATGGTAAATTTCATGTCAGCTTTGGCAAGTGCTTTCACTATTTTATTTATGTTTTGGACCATCACAAACTTATCCGAAAAATTAGCATTAAAAACAGGTAAAATCACCTCAGGTAGCTATGTTGCAATTTTGGGGAGTAGTATTGTTGGTTCTTTAACTTATACCTTTTCAGACAGTTTTTGGTTTAGTGCGGTAGAGGGAGAAGTATATGCGATGTCCTCTTTTTTAATGGCCATTTTATTTTGGTTAGGTTTAAAATGGGAAAGCGAACTGCAAACTCCAAGAGGGAATAAATGGCTAATACTAATCAGTTTTGTAGTTGGCTTATCTTTTGGTGTTCATATTTTGTCACTGCTAGTAATTCCAGCAATTGTGCTTTTATATTTCTTTAAAACCTACAAAAACATCAATTTAAAAACAACAGCGATTGCCACTTTCCTAGCGGTGTTGGTCTTGGCTTTTGTCTTCAAATTTTTATTCCCATTTACCCTAAAGTTTTTTAGTGTCGCTGAATTGTTTTTTATAAATACCATTGGTATGCCCTTCAATTCGGGAAGTATTATTGCCGCTTTAACTTTAGTAGCCTTTTTCTTTTTTGGACTAAGTTATACCAGAAAAAACAACAAAGTACACGCCAATACCTTAATTTTATCTGTGCTTTTTATAATGATTGGTTTTTCCTCTTGGATGATGTTGCCAATAAGAGCGAATGCAAATACAACCATTAACGAAAACAACCCTTCTAGTGCCCGCGAATTATTAGCGTATTATGAGCGTGAACAGTATGGTGATGCCAATGTTTTTTATGATACCTATTACTCAAATAGCTTTGAACGCGCACAAGACACAAAAAACCCATTTAAAGACGACAAACCTAAATACGAAAAGAAAAATGGGAAGTATATTATTGTAAATAAATACAAAAATATAATGCCTAATTATGCAGATAAACACAAAGGTTTTATCCCTAGGATGGTAAATCCAGCAGCAGAAAAAATGTATAAGAGTATTGCTGGAATCCCTGAAAATAGCAAAAGAAGACCCACTTTTGGAGAAAACCTAAAATTCATGTTCAGCTATCAATTTGGATATATGTACGGGCGGTATTTTATGTGGAATTTTGCAGGAAGACAAAATGATATTCAAGGAAGGTTAGACCTCTTTAATGGAAATTGGATTAGTGGTATTGATACAATAGACGAAGTAAGGCTAGGGTCCCAGAAACAACTCCCCACACAAGTTTTAGAAAACAAAGGACGCAATAAATACTATTTTCTGCCATTAATCTTAGGGCTTATTGGCTTATTTTTTCAAGTAAAGTGGGATAAAGAAAATTTCTTTACACTTTTTTTATTCTTTGCATTTACAGGCTTTGCTATTATCTTTTATACAAACCCAAAACCTTTTGAACCAAGAGAGCGTGACTACGCTATTGTAGGTAGTTTTTATATTTTTGCTATTTGGATTGGTTTTGGAGTATTGGCACTCTATGAATATTTAAAGAATGTTGCGAATAAAAAAACCGTTGCATTTGCAGTTTCTATCATTTCACTATTAGCAGTACCCACACTTATGGCCTCCGAAAACTGGGATGATCACGACAGGTCTGATCGCTATACTACGCGTCTAAACGCGCAAGCATACCTAGAAAGCTGTGACCAAAATGCCATCATGTTTACCATTGGAGACAACGATACCTTTCCTCTGTGGTACATGCAGGAAGTCGAGGGCATTAGAACCGACTTAAAACTAGTAAATACAAGTTTATTTGCTACCGATTGGTACATCGATCAAATGAAGCGAGCAACCTATAAGTCGGCTCCAATTCCATCTCAACTGATACATGATCAATACAAGTACGGAAGTTTAGACATTGCGTATCACATAGAACATCCAAGGTTTAAAGACTCTATTATAGGAATTAAAGATCTCATGCGTTGGATTTCGTCAGATAGCGATGCCACCTATTATATCGACGAAGAAAATGATATCAAAGAAAAATTTTATCCTACCAATAGGATTCGAATCCCGGTAAACAAAGAAAATGTTTTAAAAAATGGAGTGGTTGCTCAAAAAGATGCTGACAAAATTGTCGATTTTATTGACATTACGATTGACTCGAGAGGAATTACTAAAAACCGAATTTTAATGCTCGATATTTTAGCAAATAACGATTGGGAACGTCCGATTTACTTTACCGGTGGCGCCAATGCAGCTGAAGAATATATTTGGCTAAAAGACTATTTGCAACTAGATGGCTTGGCTTTTAAATTAGTACCCATAAAAACACCTGTCAACTACGTTGATGATAGTGGAAGAAAACGAGAAGTCAGTTTGTTTGATATTGGGAGAATAGATACTGAAAAAATGTACGCCAATATTCAAAAACTAGAATGGAAAAATATAAATAATGGGGAAATATACTTAGACGAGCAAACGAAAAGAAATGCCATCTCTCTTAGAAACAGCCTAATGCGTCTCTCTGACGCCTTTGCAAAAGAAGGCGACGCCGCAAAAGCAGTGACCGTATTAGATTTATCTTTAAGTAAATTACCAATAGAGGATTTTGATCATTACAGCCTATCCCTAGGATACCCAGAAATGTATTTTAAATTAGGGGAACAGGAAAAAGCAAAACAGGTTACAAATACTTTAGTACGCTTAATTACGGAACAATTAACTTGGTTAAGTACCTTTGATAAAAAAGACAATGCGCTTGTTTTTGACGAAATTGATAGATCTTTGTATATGTTTAAAAGTTTGATAGATCAAGTTGAGGTTGGAAGTACTGAAAAAGACTTCGTTTCTAAAATCCAAAAAGACTTTATGAATACTGTAGCTCTTTTCGAGTATTTAATGCCCGAAGAAGAATAAACAGATTAATCTGTTTTAAAATTTAATACCTAAAAAACATTGAGTTTCTATTTACCAAAAACGCCAAGTATTATAAGGAGATTTTTCTCTAATTATATTTGGCGTTTTTCTCTCGAAAAAAAAGAAATCTACCTCACTTTTGACGACGGACCTACGGTAGAAATCACCGAATTTGTATTAAATGAACTAAAAAAGTACAATGCAAAAGCAACTTTCTTTTGTATTGGAAAAAATGCACAACAGCATCCTGAAATTTTTAAAAAAATAAGAATCAACGGCCATACTATTGGCAACCACACGCAGCAGCATTTGAATGGATGGAAAACAGATAGAAACGCTTATGTCGAAAACGTTTTAGAATGTGAGCAAAATATTACGATTATTTTAGACCAGACTCAAGAACTAGAAACTGAGCGAACAGCGCCAAAATTATTTCGCCCTCCGTACGGCAAAATGAAAAAGAGTCAAACAATAGCGCTTCTTAAAAAAGGATATAAAATAATTATGTGGGATGTCTTATCGGCTGACTTTGACGAAAAAATATGCAAAGAAAAGTGCTTACAAAATGTTTTAGAAAATACTCAAAATGGCAGTATTATTGTTTTTCATGACAGCAAAAAAGCGGCTGAAAAACTAAAATTCGTTTTGCCCATTGTACTCGCAGAATTTTCGTCACAAGGTTTTGTTTTTAAAGCTATTTAATACCTTAAAAGACCTTACTGAAACCCATTCAATTTTAACAATAAGACAGGTGGTAATTAGAATAGCTAATCCGCTTAAATAGTTCGTCAGCACAGCTTTTT
>DPRC01000054.1 GCA_003537695.1 Polaribacter sp. | reverse complement strand
CTTTTATTTTCTGGTGGTTTTTCCATAGTGTTTATATTAGACCCCTTTTTATGAACATAGTTTGAAATTTAGTTCATTATTTTTTCTTCGATAATTTTCACAGCAGCGTAATAGGTTGACTTCAAGGTGTTTTCTGAAACCTTTAAAATTTCAGAAATCTTACGAAAACTTAAATCATCAAAATATTTCATTTGAAAAACACGTTTTTGCTTTTCAGTAAAATTAGCAATAATTGTATGCAACTTCATTTGTATTTCGTCCCCATTAAAATAAACATCTTCAAATAAAATTTCTAAATGAGTACTGGATAAGTCCTCAATATTAGCGTACGATTTATTCTTGTTTTTTTCTAAAAACCGCAAAGATTCATTGTGTGCAATTCTGTACATCCAAGTATGTAAGCTGCTTTTTTCTTGAAAGTTCGAAATGCTTTTGTACACCCTAATAAAAGTATTTTGTAAAACATCATCTGCATTTTCATGCGTAATTACGATCTTCCGAATATGCCAATACAAACGTTCCTGATAGCCCTCAAGTAGCGCACTAAAAGCCATATCCTTTAGTGTGGTATCTTTCAACTTTTTAATAAGCTCCGCATCTTTATCCAACTAACATTCTTTCTTTAATTATACTTTGACCTCGAAAAAGATAAATAGTTTGCTGAATTTATAAAAAATAATTAACTCTACAACAATAGATAGATTTTACAAATAGGTTTATAAATTATAAAGCAATTATTTATTAGAAAAATAAAAGAATACTTTGTATTTTTATCCAGTAACAACAAAGTATTATTTTTGAAATATAGCAAATGAAAATCATTATATCACCAGCCAAATCTTTAGATTTTGAAAAAAAAGCACCTACTAAGCTGCACACACAGCCAACGTTTTTAGTGCAATCTGAGAAATTAAATAAAAAATTAAAAACACTTTCTAGCGGAGAACTTGGAACCTTAATGCATATTTCTGAAAACTTATCTCAATTAAATTACGAACGCAATCAGACATGGAAAACTCCCTTTACTGCTGAAAATGCGAAACAAGCGATTTACTCTTTTACGGGTGAAGTATTCCGAGGCATTGATGTACAATCTTTAGAAGACGAAAAGATACCCCTATTGCAAAACCGTTTGCGAATTCTATCCGGATTGTATGGATTGTTAAAACCTTTGGACTTGATACAACCTTACCGTCTAGAAATGGGAACGAAATTAAAGGTTGGAAAAACGGAGAATCTTTATAAATTTTGGGGGGACGCAGTTGCAAACACCTTAAATAAGGAATTAGAAGCAGGAGAGCTACTTGTGAACCTAGCGAGTACCGAATACTTTAAAGTACTTCCTAAGAAGGTCTTAAAGGTTCCGATGATTACTCCTGTATTCAAAGACTTTAAAAACGGGGAATACAAAACGATTATGACCTTTGCTAAAAAGGCACGTGGCTTAATGGTGCGTTATATTATAGACAACGATGTCCAAACAATTGAGGAGTTAAAAGGATTTAATTTGGAACGGTACCGTTTCTCTGAAGAAATGTCTGCAGGAAATGAGCTCTTTTTTACGCGTTAATTTTTCATTTTATACATTACCCATGTATGTGGGGCGGTGACCGCAAACAAAATGGCGAAAATTACTGTTGAAAATAATTCAATGTCTGGAACTATTTGATACAGAAACAACAAACCAACGATACTAATAATCCAGTAAATAAGTGCTTTTTTGACATAGAAAAGAAAACTTTCCTTGTTTAAATTTCCCGAGATAAATTCGATTTGATCTATAATAGAAGGGATGGAATGCCAAAGAATGAAATAAATAGCAAAACCTAAAATTAAAGAAGAGGTTTTAAAGACAAGGAAAAGTAACAGCAAGTAAAAGGATTCCTTTATAAAGAACACTAAGACATTCCTTTTAGATACAATCAAATACACACTTCCCATAAACAAACAAATAGTGCTTGCTATTAGCGTATTTTCTATCTGTTGAATCGTAAAAGTCGCTCCTGTTAATTCCAACATAACTTCGTCCACATCCGAAATGGATTGATATAAAAGTAATGCGAATATAAACAGCCCATACCCCAAAAAATATAAAAAATCAAAAACTCGATTTACCGAAATTATAGCACCCAAGTGTTCCTCTCCAAAATGATAGGCACTTAAAAACACAAAAAGTAAAATGGCAACAAAAGGACTGTAAAAATAAATTATCAAACATCCTCCAATAATACCGAGGTAAATAATTAGGTTCTTAAGAAAAGTATTTCTCCCTTTGTCTTTTTTAGACAAAATCAGTAAGTCGTTCGCACCGTGCAGAATACCTATAGAAACCACCATTATATAGGCAATAAAGTCCTCCACTACTTCTCCAAATTGGATGCTTACCCAAAGCAAGAAAAATGTAAAATAAAGCATGAAATTTTGATAATTTCTATTATTTTTTGTTTCCATTATGCAAATTTAATATTTTTTTCTTTATCTTTGGATAAGTGTTTAAGTTAAAAGCTTAAACAATAAACAATTTTACTAACTTAATTTTTTTAAACATTATGAATTTATCTATGAATTTTCTTTCTGTGACCAAAATGGCTACAGATGATTACGTTGGATTTACATTTTTTGTAGGCTGTATGGCTATGATGGCTGCATCAGTATTTTTCTTTTTATCAATGAATAGCGTTGATAAAAAGTGGAGAACTTCTTTATTAGTATCTGGTTTAATAACCTTTATTGCAGCAGTACATTACTTCTACATGAGAGATTATTGGGCAGCTTTTTCGGAGTCTCCAACTTTCTTCAGATACATTGACTGGGTATTAACAGTGCCATTAATGTGTGTTGAGTTTTATTTAATCTTAAAAGTTGCAGGAGCAAAAAAATCTTTAATGTGGAGATTAATTTTGTTATCTGTGATCATGTTAGTAACAGGTTACATAGGTGAAGCTATTGATCCAGCAAATGCTCAAGTTTGGGGTCTTGCATCAGGTATTGCTTACTTTGTAATAGTGTATGACATCTGGTTAGGTTCTGCTAAAAAATTAGCTGTTGAAGCTGGTGGGGCAGTATTAAAAGCACACAAAACATTATGTTGGTTCGTATTGGTAGGTTGGGCAATTTACCCAATTGGATATATGGCTGGTACTCCAGGATGGTACGAAGGTATCTTTGGAGGATTGGACTTAAATGTTATTTATAACATTGGAGATGCAATCAACAAAATAGGATTTGGATTGGTAGTTTATAACTTAGCTGTTCAAAGTTCTGAAAAATAATTAATTTAGTTAGTTATTTCTAGAAGTCCAAAAGCCATAAAAGCTTTTGGACTTTTTTTTTAGCAGTCCGCGAAGCCTACATTCATGGCTAAACCACCTTCTGAAGTCTCTTTATAGTTTTTATGCATGTCTTTTGCGGTCTCCCACATCGTGTCGATCACTTTATCCAAGGGAACCTTTACTTCTTCAGGGTCTGTTTCTAATGCCATTTCTGCAGCATTGATTGCCTTAATTGCGCCCATAGCATTTCTTTCTATACACGGTATTTGTACTAAACCTCCTATAGGATCGCAGGTTAAACCCAAGTGATGTTCCATCGCTATCTCTGCAGCGACCAAGCATTGGGATGCTGTTCCTCCTAGTAATTCCGTTAAAGCCGCCGCCGCCATCGCAGATGAAACACCAATTTCTGCCTGACAACCACCCATAGCAGCGGAAATAGTAGCGTTCTTTTTAAACAGACTTCCAATCTCCCCGGCTGTTAATAGAAATTTTTTAACGTGCTTAAAATCAGCTTCGTGATTTTCAATTACTAAATAATACATTAAAACTGCTGGAATTACGCCAGCGCTGCCATTTGTTGGAGCAGTTACAACCCTTCCTAAAGCGGCATTAACCTCATTTACAGCCAATGCAAAGCAACTCACCCACTTTAAAATTTCTCTAAATTTCACCTCTGTACTTCTTATCGCAGTAATCCATTCTTTATGATTTGTATAAGTAGTATCTTTTATTAGCTTTTCATGTGAAGAAAAAGCCCTGCGCTTTACATTTAATCCACCAGGAAGTTTCCCTTCTGTATGACATCCGATATACATGCACTCCAGCATCGTATCCCAGATTCTGTTTAACTCTGCGTCAATTTCACCAGAAGTACGCAACTCTAATTCGTTCTTTAAAACAATATCAGAGATCTCTAAATTTTCTTTTTTACAAAACTCTTCCAGCTGGATAGCCCTATTGATTGGAAATGGAAAATTCTTTTTAGTAATTTCAATTTCCTGCTTCAAATGATCTTCTTCTTGCACAATGAAACCTCCACCAATAGAATAATAAGTCTCTGTTGCTATTTCTTTGCCTTTGTGAAAACCTCTAAAAATGATTCCATTTGCATGGAAAGGAAGAAATGCTTTATTAAATACCACATTCTCAAGTGAAAAATTAATTTCCCTCTCGTTGTTAAGCTGTAACTTATTATTGTTTTTAATGTCGTTAATAATAGGATCAATGTTGCTTATTGGTATGTGTTCAGGATCTGCTCCGCTCAAACCTAACAAAACAGCATAGTCTGTTGCGTGTCCTTTTCCTGTAAGCGCTAAAGAACCAAATAAATCAATTCTTACCCCATCAATCTTATCAAAAATAGCAGCTGTATTTAAAAACCGTATCCATTGTTCGGCAGCTCTCCAAGGACCTAATGTATGCGAACTCGAGGGTCCAACTCCAATTTTGAGCATATCAAAAACACTAATAAATTGCGACATTCTTAAAAATTATTAAATTAGGTACTGTAAATGTAAAAAATATAGCGGAGAGCGCTTGTTTTTTTTATATAATTTAAAATTATAATTTATACTCGGCAACAACCTTTCTTCGCAATTACTCCCTTTCATTTTACAAAAAAACCACTTTAATTGTCCCTAGTTTTCAGTTTTGGACACATTAATCGTTTGAAATAGCTCAATCTCTACAACTACTTGTCAGCTGCAATGCAGACCAATATAATGTCAAAGTGTCACATAATTATTTCCAGTAGGACTGCAACACTGACATTTAACTTAAAATCAAGAGTTGGCACACAGTTTGCTTATTGGTAATTGTAAAATTGAATATATAACAATATCAAATAAGTATTATGAGTAAAATAATTGGAATAGATCTAGGAACAACAAACTCGTGTGTATCTGTAATGGAGGGTAATGAGCCCGTTGTAATTCCTAATTCAGAAGGAAAGAGAACAACACCGTCTATCGTTGCCTTTATAGAAGGAGGAGAGCGTAAAGTTGGAGACCCTGCTAAAAGACAAGCGGTAACGAATCCAACAAAAACAGTGTATTCTATCAAACGTTTTATGGGTAATAAATTTTCTGATTCTTCAAAAGAAGCAGGAAGAGTTCCTTATAAAGTAGTAAAAGGAGACAACGATACACCAAGAGTAGATATTGATGGACGTTTATACACGCCCCAGGAAATCTCTGCAATGGTGTTACAAAAAATGAAAAAAACTGCTGAAGATTACTTAGGAACAGAAGTAAGTGAAGCGGTAATTACAGTACCTGCGTATTTTAACGATGCACAACGTCAAGCTACAAAAGAAGCTGGTGAAATTGCAGGATTACAAGTAAAAAGAATTATAAATGAGCCAACTGCTGCTGCATTAGCATATGGATTAGACAAGTCTCACGATGACAAGAAAATTGTTGTTTTTGATTTTGGTGGTGGAACACATGATGTTTCTATTTTAGAATTAGGAGATGGTGTTTTTGAAGTATTAGCTACAGATGGAGATACACATTTAGGTGGTGATGATGTTGATGAGAAAATCATTAACTGGTTGGCTGAAGAATTTAATGCTGAAGAAGGAATGGATTTACGTAAAGATCCAATGTCTTTACAGCGTTTGAAAGAAGCAGCTGAAAAAGCAAAAATTGAATTATCAAGCACTACTTCAACAGAAATTAACTTACCATATATAACGGCTACTGCGAGTGGACCAAAGCACTTGGTAAGAACAATGACCCGTTCTAAGTTTGAGGCTTTAATTGACGATTTAGTAAAAAGAACAATTGCACCTTGTAAGAAAGCTTTAAAAAATGCGGACTTATCTATCGCGGATATCGATGAAATCGTATTGGTTGGTGGTTCAACAAGAATCCCTGCTGTGCAAGAAGCAGTAGAAAAATTCTTTAGTAAGACACCAAGTAAAGGAGTAAATCCTGACGAAGTTGTTGCTTTAGGAGCTGCAATCCAAGGAGGAGTTTTATCTGGAGATGTAAAAGATGTTTTGTTATTAGACGTTACACCTTTATCTTTAGGAATTGAAACAATGGGAAATGTTTTCACAAAATTAATTGATGCAAACACAACCATTCCAACAAAAAAATCTCAAGTATTTTCTACAGCAGTAGACAATCAACCCTCTGTTGAAATTCACGTTTTACAAGGTGAAAGAGCTATGGCTGCTGATAACAATACAATTGGACGTTTTCATTTAGATGGTTTACCTCCAGCACAAAGAGGAGTTCCTCAGGTGGAAGTAACTTTTGATATTGATGCCAATGGTATTATCAAGGTTTCTGCACTAGACAAAGGAACAAATAAATCTCATGAAATTAGAATTGAAGCTTCTTCTGGCTTATCTGAAGAAGACATCGCTAAAATGAGACAAGAGGCTGAAGAAAATGCGGACGCTGATAAAGCTGCTAAAGAGGCTGCAGAAAAAATTAACGAAGCAGATTCTATGATTTTCCAAACAGAAAAGCAACTAACAGAATTTGGTGATAAGTTATCTGAAGATAAAAAAACACCAATTGAAGCTGCATTAGTAGCACTAAAAGCTGCTCACGAATCTAGAGAAGGGGAATTAATCGATACTGCCATGGCAACGATTAATGAGGCCTGGAAAGCTGCATCTGAAGAGATGTATGCTGCAGAGCAAGGAGCTGCAGGTGGAGACGCTGGCGCACAACAAGGAGAACCTGAAGCTGCTGATGCCCAAGGAGACAATGTTGAAGATGTAGATTTCGAAGAGGTAAAGTAAACAGTACGTTAGATTTGTTCGCAAATCCTTACGCATCGTTTATCCCACTATTATAGTGGAATCTTTATAGAAAATTCTAAATAAAATAAAACGTACACATTCATTTGTGTGCGTTTTTTTGTGTTCTAAGAAGCTGTATATTTACAGGCATTACAAAAAAATAAAATGAAGAAGAGCATACTCTTTTTAATTCTTGCTATCTGTCTATTGTCTTGTAAAAAAAATAAAGACAACTCTTTTAAAATAGGAGTTATTGCCGATTGTCAATATTGTGATTGTGCCGTAAAGTGGGATCGATATTATACAAAAGCACCCCAAAGATTAAAAGAAGCAATTGCAATTTTAAATAAAGATTCTTTAAACTACAGTATCCATTTGGGTGACTTTATTGATAAAGGTTTTAAAAGTTTGGATACGGTTCTTCCACTCTGGGAAGAACTAAAATCCAAATCATACCATGTCTTAGGAAATCATGATTTCGAAGTGAATGACTCCTTAAAAGCAAAGGTTATACAGCGCTTAAATCTTACAGAACGCTACTATAGTTTTATTGAGAAAGATTGGCGTTTTATCGTTCTAGATGGAAACGACCTTAGTTTTCACGGTGCTTTAAGCGAAGAGAAAAAAAAGCAGACACATGCTGTTTTTAACTCCCTAAAAAACAAGAAATTACCGTATCTCGAAAAATGGAATGGCGCATTGAGCTCAAACCAATTATCCTGGATACAAACAGAGTTAGATCTCGCTGTAAAAAACAAGCAAAAAGTTGGCTTTTATTGTCACTTTCCTATATTTCCAATTGACAAACATAATCTATGGAACAGAGATGAGTTCTTAGCACTTATTAAGCCCTATAAAAATGTAAAAATATTTTTTAATGGTCACAATCATGAAGGTGCCTACCAAATGGAAAACAATGTACACTACGTTACATTTAAAGGAATGGTTGACAGCGAAGACAGTTCCGCATTTGCGAAAATTCAGTTTGACAACGATACCATCAGTATTCAGGGATTCTATAGAGAGCCCTCAAGAAAATTAGTACTTAAATAATCCTTTTTGAAAACCTACAACCAACGTAATTTTTTTAAACATACTTTTTGTGAATTTAAAAAAGTGGATCACTTTGAGTTCCCAGAGGACAGCAACTATAAAAGTAAATCTGAAAGCATCTATTTTTATACCGATGACGGTGTTTATAGAAAATCGAATCATTGGGGAAGAGTCGCTAATTGTAGATGGAAACTAGTTACAGATTCGAACTATAAAAATCAAGAAATCGCCACTGCTTTTGCCAAATGGACCGATTTCCACCCAATTAATACCGCTGAGAAAATATTTTTTATACGCGTGGACTTTAATACAAAAAAAGTAAAACTACAGGCTAAAAATAAAGATACCACCAATCATTTATTTACTTTTCCTGAAGCACAAAAAAGAATACAACAGATACATTACTTATTTACAGATGACAAATGGTCAAAACATTTCCAAACAGACCTTCCCTTATTAAGTTTTAATATTGTCAGCAGATTCATTAGTACTAATTTAAGTTTACGGGAAATTAAAAAAAACCAAACCTAAATTTTATAGCACTAAAGTGTCAGATAGTTTGGTTGTTCCCCGCTATGTCTTGCGAAATTCTTTACATTTACCCTCTAAGTAAAAAAAATGTTTTTCACAAAAGAAGCACTCTCTAAAATAAGTACTATTGGCAGTATTCAACCAGGCTCTAAATATTTAATAGCAAAATGTTTAAAGGACGTGGAGTTTAAAAACGATCAAATCATCTTAGAATTTGGATCAGGAAATGGAAACTTTACAGCAGAAATATTGAAAAGAATACCCACAAGCACAAAGCTTATTTCTTTTGAAACCAATAAAAAATTTTTTGAGTATTGTCTTAAGAAGTTTAAATCCCATGAAAATTTTGAAATACACAATTGTTCAGCAGAAAATTTCATTCAAGTTTCTGAAGTAAAAGAAAATAATATAGACTACGTTATCTCAAGTTTACCGCTAAGTTTACTAAAGAAAGAACTCATAGAGTCCATTGTTCAAAAAGTAATGGACCACTTGAAACCAAATGGATGCTTTATTCAATATCAATATAGCTTTGATAAATACCTTTTTTTAAGAAATAAATTTAATACTGTTAAGCTCAATTTTGTAGTTAGAAATGTACCTCCAAGTTTTGTTTATAAGTGCTATAAATAAAAATAACTGCATGTGAAAAATAGGCACTTAACAAAGTCCTACTAGGTTTCACTTTACTTCTAAAAATTCGCTATATTTAAACTTCTTTAAAAGGAAATCAAAAAGATTACACTAAAATATCTAAAATAATTACAGCTATGAGAACAATAATTTTCACGCTATTCATTAGCTTTAGCGCATTATTTTCAGCCCAAAGTCAAGAAAATAAAAAAATTACCCTCACCGTAAATATCACGGGATTAACATCGAGCAATGGAACCTTACTTCTTGGTCTGTATAATCAAAAAGATACTTTTCTTAAAGTACAATTCAAAAGTGCATTTGTAGCAATTGCGAATAACAAAGCGAAACATACTTTTAAAAACTTACCCAAAGGGACCTATGCTGTTTCCTTCGTTCATGATGAAAACAACAATAAAAAAATGGATACTAACTTTTTTGGCATTCCAAAAGAGGCATATGGATGCTCTAATAATGCGAGAGGCTATATGGGGCCTCCAGCATATGATGACGCTAAATTTTTCTTAGGAGAAAGCAAAGAAATTAACATTGCCATCTAAACCAAGAAGTATCGTCAGCAGCTATTTCACCTCCATACGTATTACTTCTTAAAAAGAGCCAAACTTTTTTTAACCTATAATTTTAGCTATCAAGTCTTTTTTTGCGGCTTCATCATCGCCAAACAACCATTGCAAAACGTTGTCCTCCCAAATTTCAGATTTTTCGAGGTCTGAAATAATATTCCTTTCAATGGCTAAATCTAAAATTTTACCAGGATAAGAAGATTGTTTATCACTTTCCATTTCTCCTAATGGATACGGATCATCTAATCCCATTAAAACTTGATTAGAACCCTGTCTATCGATCATTAGCTTTAATGAATCTGTATCGTGTACCAAGGTGTCAAAAAAGATATTTGGATGCCCAACTGCCTTTCTAGGATGGGTTTTTCCTTCAAAAAGATCGGGCCTGCCGTCAAAACCTTGAATTCTTCTTCCCAAATTCATTTGTGCCAATTGGCCGCCATGTGCAAAACAAGTTCTAATATTTTTAAAACGTTCCTGCATACCGTTTAAAGTATAAAAATGGTAAGCATCGCCGCATTGTGCCAGCATCCAAATTAAATGAAAACGCCAATTGGTGTTTTCTAATTTTATCATTTTATCCCCATCATAAGGGTGAATTTCTATAGCAAGCTTATACTTGTCTGCCAATTCAAAAATTCGATCATTTTCTTCGTCAAAGACACAGCGCCATTGCCCAATAGAGTCCATGAAATGCGTGGGTAAACACAGTACCTTTAATCCTAATTCTTCCACACAGCGCTTCATTTCATCCAATGCACCATATATAAATCCGGGATGCACTACAAAACCACAGGTAAATTTGTCTGGATGATTGTGTTGCACCTTTGCATTAAAATCGTTTTGAAAACGCAATGCTTTCTTCATCTCTTCTAAACGCAAACCATTACCATATAATTGAGAAAGGTTTAGAACCACTGCATGATCAATCTTATTTTTCTCCATCCAAATGAGCTTCTCATCTAAGAAAAAACTTGAATCTGTTACGGGTCGTTTCCATCCTTTCTGTAACATATGTTTCCGCTCATCATCTACCCAAAAAATCTCTTTATCCTTCATGAATTGAGGTATTTCTTCTGGGTACGGAAGCAAATGTGAATGTCCGTTAATGCGTAATTTTCTATTTTTCATGGTTTCTATGATTGCTAGCGTACTTTACCTGCCCCTAGATTTACAAAATAATCTCTATATTTCTAAACGGATTACTTCAGTCGTTACTCCTTTATAATGACGAATAATATATCCTTTTCACTAATTACTTTTACTCTTTTACTTTGTCTGGTTTCTGCATCACAGTTCCGCAAGTCTTACAAGTACATTTCTGTACATCTGAGTAATAGTTATCAAATATTATGGGCATGTCTGTCTCTATATTGTCCAATGCAAATTCTTCTCTATATAATTGATTTCCACAGCCCTCACAATACCATTCTAAAGCATCTAACATTCCCTTAGAACGCGGATACTCTATGACTAATCCAACTGTATTTTCTTTTCTTTGTGGTGAATGTGGCACTTTTGAGGGCAACAAGTAAATGTCCCCTTCATTAATATGAACATCTATCTGTTCGCCTTTGGTATTAATAATTTTTAGAATCATATCCCCTTCTACTTGATAAAAGAATTCAGGAGTTTCGTTATAATGATAATCTTTTCTGTTGTTTGGTCCACCAACAACCATAACTATATATTCGCCATTGTCCCATACTTGTTTATTACCAACTGGCGGCTTTAATAAATGTCGATGTTCCTCAATCCATTTTTTAAAATTTAAAGGCTGTACTAGATTGCTCATATTTATTGATTATTTAAACTTTAACACAGGTTACTATAGACTTTTTAAAGATACCTAAAATAGTCATGCTTCTAAAAACCATAACATACACTCTTTTTTAAAGAGATTTTGTCCTTCCCCCGTCAACCGGAACATTAATCCCGTTTATAAAACCTGCACTTTCACTTGCTAAGAATACAATTGCCGCAGCAACCTCTTCAGGTGCTGCAAAACGTTTTGCTGGTGCCGCATTTTTCATAGCTTCTGCAACAATATCAAATGACTGTCCTGTCCTTGTTGCTTTATTCTGTATAATCTCCTTTAAACGTCCTGTCCCTGTTGCTCCTGGCAATACATTATTTACTGTAATTCCAAACTCACCAAGTTCATTCGCCAAGGTTTTAGACCAACTTGCTACTGCTCCCCGGATGGTATTTGAAACACCTAATCCGTCTAAAGGTTGTTTTACTGAGGTTGAAATTATATTTATAATTCTACCAAAACACTGGGTTTTCATAAATGGAACTACCGCCTGTACTAAAAGGTGATTGCATTTTAAATGTTGGGTAAAAGCACGCTCGAATTCCTCAATTTTAGCGTTGAATATAGGACCTCCTGCTGGACCTCCTGTATTATTTACCAATATATGAAACTGCGGGGATGCAGTTTCTAAAACTTGTTTTACTTCTTCTGGTTTTGAAAAATCTGCAATTAAATACTTGTGTTTTTGGTTCTTGTTTGGGAGCTCAGCTAGCACCGCTTTCAACTTTTCTTCATTTCGAGCAATCAAGGTGATATTCGCACCTTCCTCGGCTAACAAAATAGCTGTGGCTTTGCCGATTCCCTGCGTACTTCCGCAAACCAAAGCATTTTTATTTTTTAAGTTTAATTCCATATTTTATGTTTATTAGCATGCTTTCAAGTGCACTTTAAAATCTAATGTTTTTTTAATTTTCTTTTTATTTATGCTTCATTCTCGACAGTCGCTTACAAAAAATTTTTATCCATATTGAATGCAAACATTTTTAGGAACTGTAAAGAACCGCAATGCTTCAAGACCTCCTTCTCTTCCAACGCCAGAATCTTTTTGACCGCCAAAAGGCGTTCGCAGATCACGCAGCATCCAAGTATTTACCCAAACAATTCCTGTTTGTAATTGTTTAGAAAACTGCATGCTTCTATTTAAATCATGTGTCCATACCGTTGCTGAAAGTCCATATTTCACATCATTTGCTAACTGTAAAGCCTCCGCATCTGTCTTAAACGACATGATGGTGACCACAGGACCAAAAACCTCTTCTTGATTTAAAGAGCATTTATTATCAGTAACTTCAATAATTGTTGGTTGCAGATAATACCCGTTTTCACTTCCCGTTACTAGCACTTTATTTCCACCAAAAAGAACCTTAGCTCCGTCTTTAGAAGCACTATCAATATAGCCTTTCACTTTTTCTAAATGAGCCATAGAGACCAAAGCTCCAATATTCGTGGTCTCATCAGATGGATTTCCAACCTTCAACTGGGCTACTTTTTCAATAAAATCTTTCTTAAATTTCTCATAGATTTTTTCTTCTACTAAAATCCTACTTCCACAAAGACAAATCTGTCCCTGATTTGCAAACGAAGAGCGCACAGTGGTCGCTAGCATTTTATTATAATCACAATCTGCAAAAATGATGTTTGGATTTTTACCTCCCAATTCTAGCGATAGCTTTTTAAACATCGGTGCAGCGATACCCGCAATGTGTGCACCTGTTTTAGTGCCTCCTGTAAAGGAAATTGCTTTGATATTGGGATGCGCTACAATAGCATTTCCTGCAGTTGTTCCTAAACCATGTACGATGTTTAAAACACCTTTTGGCAAACCCGCTTCCTGCAGTATCTCTCCCAATAAGAACGCGGTCATCGGTGTAATTTCGCTTGGTTTTGCAACAACACAGTTTCCAGCTGCGATTGCTGGTGCAATTTTCCAAGTAAAGAGGTACAAAGGCAAGTTCCAAGGAGAAATACAGCCAACAACACCTATGGGTTGCCGAAGTGTAAAATTTACGGCATTTAAACCAATACTTTCGTGCGCTTCAGATGAAAATTGTGTGATTGCATTTGCAAAAAACTGAAAATTACTGGCAGCACGCGGAATGTCAACTTCCTTGGCTAAGCTTACAGGCTTTCCATTGTCTTTTGACTCTGCTACTGCTAAAAGATCTAAACGCTCTAAAATTAAGGTAGCGATATTAGAGAGAATTTTACTTCTTTCTTCTAAGGTAGTATTCGACCATTTTGGAAATGCTTTTTCCGCAGCCTCGTATGCTTTTTCTACATCTTCCTTTGTTGAATTTGGTATTTGACCAGATACTTTGCCATTAGATGGATTGTAATTAGGCATCCAATTATTTTCTATTGGATTCACAAATTCTCCGTTGATATAGTTTTTTATATTCATGTCCTATTTATAACAGACCTCACTGATTT
>DPRC01000038.1 GCA_003537695.1 Polaribacter sp. | reverse complement strand
ACTACAAAAGAAAAGAGCCTGCGAAAGCGCAGGCTCTTTTTTATGCCATGTTCTTTTCCTGTATCTAAAAACAGCAGAGATTAACCGCTCTCTGGAGTTGTATTTTCCTTTTAAAGAAGTGTGCGTCCATATATGCTTTTCGAGTTCCTGTGCTTGAAAGGAGGCCTGTTTTGGATGGTTACAGGGGGATACAGCTCTATGATTGCTGCTCACATATTAAAAAGTAGAGCAATATATACTGTTATAAATATTACAGGTGGTTTGATGCGTTAAAAGAATCAGAAGTAAACGTATCTGAATTCGTGCGTCCATCAAGCTTATAGTTGCGTGCAGTGGGTACTGCGTTTATTTTTATAGCTATGCGCTCGTTGGTATTCAACGCAAAAGAGCTAACAAAACTTATTATGTTACCAGTAATTAAACGATTCAATATAAAATCCTGTTACGGAGAACCAATAAACGTCTATCCCAAAGCAAAGAGTTTTAGGCGCTATCTATTTGGTGGTACTATTTNNTTTTCGAGTTCCTGTGCTTGAAAGGAGGCCTGTTTTGGATGGTTACAGGGGGATACAGCTCTATGATTGCTGCTTCCATATTAAAAAGTAGAGCAATATATACTGTTATAAATGTTACAAGTGGTTTGATGCGGTAAAAGAATCAGAAGTAAACGTATCTGAATTCGTGCGTCCATCAAGCTTATAGTTGCGTGCAGTAGGTACTGCGTTTATTTTTAAAGCAACGCGCTGATTGGTATTCAACGCAAAAGAGTTAACAAAACTTATCATGTTACCAGTAATTAAATGATTCAATATAAAATCCTATTACGGAGAACCAATAAACGTCTATCCCAAAGCAAAGAGTTTTAGGTGCTATCTATTTGGTGGTACTATTTTTGGATTGGGTTGGGCATTGGCAGGAGCATGTTCTGGTCCGATATTTACTTTATTGGGTGCAGGTTTTTCACCTATTTTAGTGGTTCTGCTAGCTGCTATAGTTGGTGCCCTCTTGTAGGGAGTATTAAAAATAAATTATCTCATTAAGATATGTTGTAATTTATTCTTGAAGAGCAGTTCCTTAAAAATAGGCTTACTTAGCATCGATAGATGTTTAAATAGCACTGTAATTATTGTACTTCCTATTTTCTTTTTTTTTATTTTTACAAATGGATTTATTTCACCAAGAAAGCTTTCAAAACATACTACCTTTTGACGGCATTACTAATTACCACGGCATCGTTATGGATTCTAAGCAGTGCGATTTTTATTATCAGCGGCTAATGGATACCATTCAATTTAAAAATGATGAAGCTATTATTTTTGGTAAAAAGATCATTACTAAAAGAAAGGTTGCCTGGTATGGAGCGGCTGAATTTTCTTATACCTACTCTAAAGTAACAAAAACAGCAATGATTTTTACAGAAGAATTATTAGCGTTAAAAGCAATTGTAGAAAAAGAAAGTGGAGAAACTTACAATTCTTGTCTGTTAAATTTATACCATTCAGGGGCGGAGGGAATGGGGTATCATGCAGATGGAGAAAAAATGTTAAAGAAAAATGGTGCAATAGCCTCTCTTTCTCTAGGAGTAACGCGTAAATTTTCCTTTAAGCACAAAGAAAGTAAGCAAAGAATAGATGTTCTTTTAGAAAATGGAAGTTTGTTAGTAATGAAAGAAGGTACGCAAACCAATTGGCTACACAGATTGCCGCCGACTACAAAAGTAAGTACTCCGAGAATTAATTTAACTTTTAGAACTGTAGAATTATAATCTTATACTTACTTTTGCTGAAAATATTACGCATTGGAAATTAACAATCAACAATCTATAAATCTCAATAAATATATCAGTTCTTCAGGAGTTTGCTCCAGAAGAGAAGCAGAGAAATTTATAAAAGAAGGCCGAATTACCATCAATGGTAAAGCAACACAATTAGGAAATAGAGTCGGTAAGAAAGATGTAGTTAAGTTTGATGGAAGACTCGTAGAACCTAAAAATGTTACCTTATACATTGCATTAAATAAGCCTGTTGGTATTGTTTCTACGACCGATGATAGAGAACCCAATAATATTGTAAAACACGTTAATTATCCAGAAAGATTGTTTCCAATTGGGCGTTTAGACAAACCTTCGGAAGGTTTAATTTTCTTAACCAATGACGGAGATATTGTAAATAAAATTTTGCGTGCTGGAAACAACCACGAAAAAGAATATTTTGTCTCCGTAGATAAATCAATTACAGAAGATTTTATTGCGAGTATGGGTGCTGGAATTCCGATTTTAGGAACCATGACTAAAAAGTGCAAGGTTGAAAAGGTAAGTGATAAAATATTTAAAATCGTGCTAACCCAGGGCTTGAATCGTCAAATTCGTAGAATGTGCGAGTACCTAGACTATGAAGTAACTAAGCTAAAGCGCACACGAATCATGAATGTAGAACTCGGTTACTTGCAGGTTGGAGATTGGCGAGAATTAACGGATGAAGAGATGAAAGAAATCAACACTATGATTTCGAGTTCTTCAAAAACAGCAGAGGCCTCTCCGATTGAAGAAAAACCAAAACAAGCAAAACCAAAACGGAATAAAGCACCTGTTAAAAACGATTTCAATAAAAAAAGTGCTTCTTTTAGAAAATCGTCTCCGAAAAGTAAAAGAAATACAGCTAATTTTTCAGCAAAGAAAAAGCGCTGGTAAGGTATGGTTTGCATAAGTATTCTAAATATTTAGTGATGCATTAGAGCGGTGTATGCTCTTCTTTTTTATCTCATTTTTTTCTTATTTTTGTTGTATAATAATTACACTTTTGATAACGTTTTAACATTGCGCTCAGTTCTTAAATAATAGTATATTTGCCCATTATGAAATTTGACTTAAAGACAACCGATCCTAAGAGTAAAGCGAGAGCTGGAGAAATTACAACAGCCCACGGAACTATAGAAACCCCAATATTTATGCCAGTAGGAACTGTTGGTACGGTAAAAGGCGTTCACCAAACAGAGCTAAAAGAGCAGATAAACCCCGATATTATTCTAGCAAATACGTATCATTTATTCTTGCGCCCCGGTATGGGGATTTTAGAAAAGGCAGGGGGCCTGCATCAGTTCATGAATTGGGATCGCCCTATTTTAACAGATTCTGGAGGTTATCAGGTATATTCTCTTTCGGGAAGAAGAAAAATTAATGAAGAAGGTGTAAAGTTTAAAAGTCATATTGATGGTTCGATGCACTTTTTTACACCAGAGAATGTTATGGAAACGCAGCGCACTATTGGTGCAGATATTATCATGGCTTTTGATGAATGTACACCGTATCCTTGTGACTATAATTATGCCAAACGCTCTATGCATATGACACACCGATGGTTGAATAGGTGCATGAATCATTTAGAGAAATTACCTTATAAATACGGATTTGAACAAACATTCATGCCCATAGTTCAGGGAAGTACTTATAAAGATTTAAGAAGACAATCTGCAGAGTATATTGCAAATGCTGGTGCAGATGCAAATGCCATCGGAGGGCTTTCAGTTGGAGAGCCTGCAGATGAAATGTATGCCATGACAGAAGTGGTTACAGAGATTTTGCCAGAAGACAAGCCGAGGTACTTAATGGGAGTTGGAACCCCGATTAATATTTTAGAGAATATTGCACTGGGAATAGACATGTTTGATTGTGTAATGCCAACAAGAAACGCAAGAAACGGTATGTTGTTCACGGCACATGGTTCTATCAATATAAAAAATAAAAAGTGGGAAGACGATTTCTCTCCAATAGATGCTATGGGAATTACTGGAGTAGATACCATGTACTCAAAAGCATATTTGCGCCATTTATTTGCTGCAAAAGAAATGTTAGGAAAACAGATAGCCTCTATTCATAATCTTGGTTTTTATGTTTGGCTAACCCGGGAAGCTAGGAAACATATTTTAGCTGGAGATTTTAGAGCTTGGAAAGATAAAATGGTAAAACAAATGGACAAAAGATTATAAGTTTTTTGTCACCACACGAGTATGTGGGTAGTTGTAATAATTAGATTGATATCCTTTTGAAAATAATTGACTGGTACATCTTAAAAAGATTTTTGGTAACCTTTTTGTTTACCCTACTGATCTTGATTCCAATTGCGATTGCGATTGATGTTTCTGAAAAAATAGATAATTTTTTAGAACATCCCAACTTGCAGTTAAGCGAAGTCTTAAATGATTATTATATAAATTTCATTATCTATTATACCAATACCTTTATGCCATTGGCATTATTTATTGCGGTCATATTGTTCACATCAAAACTATCCAGCAACACCGAAATCATAGCCATTACCAATGCGAAAGTTTCATTTACACGTTTTCTATATCCTTACTTTATTGGTGCGTCTTTAGTAACCTTACTTTCTTTAGCAATGAATCATTACGTAGTGCCTAAAAGTAGTAAGATTCGGAAAGGATTTGAAAAAAAGTACATCAATACTACAAAACAGGCGAATGCTCTAAAATATGTTTCAAATTTTAGTTTACAATTGACAGACAGTACCTATGTTTTTATAAGGAGTTTTAATACAGAAAATAAATTAGGATATGACTTTAATTCAGAAGTCTACGACGGTTTAGAATTAAAATCAAAGCTGTCAGCAGACAATATCAGATACAGTGAGAAAGACAGCATCTTTACATTAACGGGTTGGAGAAAACGATTGATTTTTGAAGGGAATGATAGTATATTTTCTGGGAGTAAGCTGGATACCGTTTTTAATTTTTCACCGAAAGATCTAGTTTACAAATCTGCTTTAGCACAAGAAATGCCTTCAGGAGAACTTTTGAAATATATAAACATCTCTAAAAAGCGCGGTGTAAAAAACTTAAATGCTTATTTGGTGGAGCTCTACAAAAGAACCAGTCTGCCTATAGCCTCCTATATTCTTACGATTATTGCCGTTGGTTTAGCTTTTCGAAAGAGGAGGGGAGGTACAGGATTAAATTTAGCGATTGGTGTTGCAATTATGTTTTTGTACGTTTTCTTTATGAAAGTTGGAGAAGTTTTGGGCTCTGTTGCTGGAGTTAATTCCTTGTCTTATGTTTGGCTCCCGAACATTCTTTTTGGGTTTATTGCGATTTATCTCTATCTCCATGGAAGAAAATAAATTTAAAAACTACGTACTACTTCATTTCATTGTTTTTATATGGGGTTTCACAGCCATTTTAGGGGCTTTAATTTCAATTGAAGCCATTCCTTTAGTTTGGTATCGGATGTTGCTCGCTACCGTTTTTATTGCGCTTTATTTTCTTTGGAAAAAGAAAACCTTTAAAGTAGATCGATTAGGAGTTTTTAAGTTTTTTTTGACGGGCATCATAATTGCATTGCATTGGGTGTTTTTTTTTATGGCCATAAAGGAGTCTAATGTTTCCGTTGCTTTAGTAATGATGAGCACAGGCGCTTTTTTTACGTCTTTGATAGAGCCTATTTTTTTTAAAAGAAAAATAAATGTTTTAGAAGTTTTTTTAGGATTGTTAGTGATTGGAGGCTTGTATATAATTTTTAATTTTGAAAGCCAGTATGTTCTAGGAATTATCTATGCGCTAATTGCATCATTTTTAGGTGCAGTATTTTCAGTTTTAAACGGAGTTTTTATCAAGAAATATACTGCAAGTACCATCTCTTTTTATCAACTTCTTTTTGGTGTTGTTTTTATTACAGCGTATTTACTACTTACAAATAGCTTCTCCTTGGATTTCTTTCAAATTTCTGCACAAGATTGGATGTATCTTGTAATATTGAGTAGTATTTGCACTGCGTATGCATTTATTGCTTCTGTGCAAGTAATGAAATATCTATCACCATATACCGTAATGCTGACCATTAATTTAGAGCCGATTTATGCAATCATATTAGCCTTATTTATTTTTGGTGAAGAAGAACAGATGAGTAGCACTTTCTATTTGGGTGCTTTCGTGGTGCTGTTAGTCGTTTTGTTAAACGGAATTATAAAGAATAAGGGACCTTTAAAAGATAACTTTCTTCAAAGATTAAGTAGAAAAAAGTAATTTAAATTTACTTGAAAAGTAAATTTTATAGTATGTTTGTCTTTACAAATAACTAGAGTCAAATCATTATAATATGGAGTATTTAGAGTTTGAAATGCCTATTAAAGAGCTTCAAGATCAACTACAAAAATGTCAGATTATTGGTAAGGAGAGTGAAGTAGACGTTACTGCTACTTGCAACAAAATAAATAAAAAATTAACGGAGGCCAGAAAAAATATATACAAAAACTTGACACCTTGGCAGCGTGTGCAACTCTCAAGACACCCAAACAGACCGTATACTTTAGATTATATTAAAGCAATTTGTGGAGATACCTTTATGGAACTTCACGGAGATCGAAGCGTAGGGGATGATAAAGCGATGATTGGAGGCCTCGGTAAAATTGGAGATCAATCTTATATGTTTATTGGTCAGCAAAAGGGATACAATACTAAAACGCGTCAGTATCGTAATTTCGGGATGGCAAATCCTGAAGGGTATAGAAAGGCATTGCGTTTAATGAAAATGGCAGAGAAGTTTGGAATTCCAGTTGTTACGTTGTTGGATACCCCAGGAGCATACCCAGGGTTAGTGGCTGAAGAGCGCGGACAAGGAGAAGCAATTGCTAGAAATATTTTTGAAATGACCATTTTAAAAACACCTATTATTACTGTGGTTATTGGTGAGGGAGCCTCTGGTGGTGCATTGGGAATTGGTGTTGGAGATCGTGTTTATATGATGGAAAACACATGGTATACTGTGATTTCTCCAGAATCTTGTTCGTCTATATTATGGAGAAGCTGGGAGTATAAAGAGCAGGCAGCTGCAGCCTTAAAGCTTACCGGTACCGATATGAAGAAAATGAAGTTAATTGATGGAATCATTAAAGAGCCAGTAGGAGGAGCGCATACTGACAGAGCCGGCGCTTTTGAGGCTGTTCAAAATCAAATTGTTGTCGCTTTTGAAGCGTTAAAAGAACTTTCGGAAGAAGATTTAGTTGCTCAGCGAATGGATAAATATGCAAAGATGGGCGTTTATAAAGAATAAACTGTTCATAATAATATCACTAAAAAAGCGCAACCCTCTAAAGGATTGCGCTTTTTTTAGTTTTATTACTAATTTAAAAGAACAAAGCGTTTTTAGATGCCCAGTGAGTTAAATAGTTTTTTTAGTCTGGGATCAGAGGGTTTGGGTGCATTTGCATCTACAATATTTCCCTGCGGATCAATTAAGATGAAACGAGGGATGGAATTGATTTGATATGCACGCTGAAAAGAGTTGTCTTTTCCTGCCCATAACTGTGTGCCTGTTAGTGCTTTGGCTTCTACAAATTTTCTCCATTTTTTTTCTGCAGCATCCCATGAACCACCATTTCTTCTGGATTCGTCGGTAGAAATACTTATAAATTCAATGTTTTTACTGTGGTACTCTTTTTCTAAATTTGTTAAAAATGGAATTTGTTGAATACAGGGTCCGCACCAAGTAGCCCAAACATCGATATAGACATACTTTCCAGCATAGGAGGAAAGTGATTTTTTGCGCCCTTTAAAGTTGGTGTACTTTTTAAATTCAGGAGATGGAGTTCCCTTTGCCATTGCCTTATTTTTTTTGTAGGCTTTTTTAAAGTAACCGATCATCGATGCTGTTTGTTGGTTTGCCATTTCTATTAAAATACTATCGATATTTTTATAAGAGTTTAGCAGGCTATC
>DPRC01000040.1:1001-4935 GCA_003537695.1 Polaribacter sp. | reverse complement strand
GGACAAGTAGGACAGCAATTAAGAGCTGCTATTTTTGGTAATAAAGCGTGTATTTATAAGAAAGATGGAGAAGACTATGATATCTATGTCCGTTTCAATAAGGAAGACCGCTATAATAAAAGTGCTGTTTTTAATCAGAAAATAACCTTTCGAGATCCTGCAACTGGTAAGATTAAAGAAATTCCGGTTTCTGCGGTTGCAAAACAGACCAACAGTTCTGGTTTTAGTGCCATCAAGCACAAAGATGTGAAGAGAGTGGTTACCGTATATTCTGCACTATCTCCTGGAGAAACAGATGCAGGTGCCGTAGTTGCAAAAATTCAGAATTCTATGAAGAATTTCAGGAACTTACCGCAAAACATCAACATCGATTATACGGGCCAGATTGAAGAACAAAACAAACAAATGACCTTTTTAGTAGGTGCATTTTTCACCGGTTTAATGCTCATTTTCTTTATTCTTATTTTTCAATTTAATTCGGTTTCAAAACCTGGAATTATAATGTTAGCCATCTTTTTAAGCCTGATTGGCGTCTTTGGTGGCCTGGTAATCACCGGTGCTCCTTTTGTAATTATGATGACCATGGTAGGGATTATTTCCTTGGCGGGAATTGTAGTGAATAACGGGGTGGTATTGTTGGATTATACAGAATTATTAATCGACAGAAGAAAGTTACAAGACGGCATCTCTAAAACGGCATATTTGCCATTGGAAAGCCTCTATGAAACTGTTGTAAAAGCAGGAAAGGCGCGTTTAAGACCTGTACTACTAACAGCCATTACCACCATTCTAGGATTGATTCCCTTGGCTATTGGACTCAATATTAATTTCTTTACTTTATTTAGTGAATTTAATGCCAATATTTACATGGGTGGAGACAATGTTGTTTTCTGGGGTCCTTTGGCAAAAACGGTTATTTATGGTCTCTTTATTGCAACCTTTTTAACCTTAATTGTAGTTCCTATTTTATTCTTTCTAGTTACAAAGTTTAAAATGAGAATAAAAGGGCAGCTAAAAACCCAAATACAATCTACCACCTAAAAATATAATATACTGCAGGTTGCGGATGAAAATAGATAATTTCATCCGCAGCTTCTGTTTTCGCCAGCATGTTTGAAAAAAAGAAAAAAGCTTTTACCGTAAACGAGATTAAGCGCAAGCTAGAGAATTACTGCGTCTACCAAGATCGCTGTCACAAAGAAGTGGAACAGAAAATGCGAGAATACAGCGTAATTCCTGAAGCACGCGAATTGATTCTTTTAAGTTTAATGAAAGATAACTTTTTAAACGAGGAACGCTTTGCTAAAAGTTATGCCCGTGGAAAATTTAGAATTAAAAGTTGGGGGAAACAGCGCATTGTTAGAGAATTGAAATTCAGAGATATTTCTGCATACAATTTAAAAACAGCACTCAAAGAAATTGATGAAACTGAATACATTGCTACTATTTATAGAATTACAGAAAAGAGAAATGAAGTGATTTCTGAGACAGATCTCTATAAAAGAAAGAAGAAATTAATTGATTTTTTAATGCGCAAAGGCTTTGAAAGTCAATTGATTTATAAGGTTGTTACGGAAGTAACCTCTTAACCATCCTCTTACAAAACAAAAAACCGACGCTTTGAAGCGTCGGTTTTTAAAGTTTCTTACTGTAAGTTCTAATTTTCCGTTCCTAAAAAACTATAGTTATTAGAATAAAATAGCATTTGCCCTTCAAAACTCGTTGGCTGTTTTACCAGTACATCAATAATCAATTCATTCGCATCTAGAACAGGCGTTAAAACTGGATTTACAAACCCACTATAAGGTGCAGCTGTAAACTGTTTATTTCTTTCGATGACCTCTTTATGAAGCTGTTGGTCTACTTTTACACCATAGCCTTCTACCAAGCTTTTAGCAGCTTCAAAATCTCCTTCAGACTTTATACGCTGCGTTTCCTGCAAGAGTCTTCCAAAAATTACTCTTAGCTTTTCATAATTGTTGATATTGTAATACGTATTCCCATTTTCCTTGACTATTTTTTCGATTACGTTTTCTGCTGCTCCTTGCTCAAAAGCCCAAGCAGAAACCCATTGACGATTTACCATGTGATCCTCCTCAATATCATCTCCTAAATTAATTCGTATCAATTGGGCCATCAAACCGTTTCTGATATATCCATCAAATGCCGCCATTCCCAATGCTTTGTAATCGTCTGTTAAACCTAACTCTTGTAGTTTTGGATCCATTAGATAATACAGTCCCACTAGATCTGCCCGTCCTTCTTCCATGGTAGATGCATAGTTTTGAAGGGTTTCTTTCGGTTGGCCAATGCCTTTGTTTATTTGCCCTGAAGCATGTCCTACCACTTCATGCAGTGCAGTATGCAGCTTGTCTGCAATTTGCCCATATTTCTCCTCTAATCTAATTTCCTCTTCATCGTGTGCAAATTCTTTTAACCGCCCACTACCTCCTGCATTATTATAGGCAGCAGTAATGTTTCCAAGAGAAACAGATTTTGAACCGTGCTGCTGACGAATCCAGTTATTATTGGGTAGATTCACGCCAATTGGTGTGCTTGGAGATGCATCTCCTGCTTCACCGGCCACGTTTACTGTTTTGTAAGAAACGCCTACCACGTTCTTCTTTTTATGCGATGGATCTAGAGGCGCATTGTCTTCAAACCATTGTGCATTGTCTGATAAAACTTTCATTTTTTGAGACATGTCAAAATCCTTAATTTGAACAACCGTTTCGTAAGAACCTCGGTAGCCTTTTGGATCATTGTATACTTCTATAAACCCATTAATCCAATCGATATTTCCCTCAGTAGCGCCTACCCAAGCAATACAATATGCATCCCAAGTAGCTAAGCTTCCTGTTTTATAATAGTCAATTAACAAGCCCAAAGCTGTTGCCTGCTGCTCGTTTTCTGCAACTCCTTTTGCTTTTTCTAACCAACCAATAATTTGATCAATTGCAGCACCATACATGCCTCCAGATTTCCAAACTTTCTCTACTAGAATTCCATTTTCCCGAACTAGTTTAGAGTTTAAACCTGCTTCAATCGGTCTTCCTTTAGGCCCTTTGTCTGCTGTTTTATAGAAATCCACAACCTCTTGATCGGTAATGTCTGGCGCATAAAAATTAATTGCTGAAGACAAAATATTATCATTCCCAGACTTCTTATTTACTTTTTTAGCATCCGCATCATTAAACAATACTGCAATAGCTTCTGCAGACAACTCGGTGTCGGAATTTTGCAACAGCTCTCCTGTAAAATATGCTTCTGAGAATGCTGGCTTAAGTTTATCGTTTGAATAGTGGTGGTGAATTCCATTAGAAAACCAAACTCTTTTTAAGAACGTTTTAAAAGACTTAAAAGCGTCACTTTCTCGATCTCCTTTGTAATTTTGATTGATGCTTTCTAATCCTTTTCGAATACTTAAATTATGACGGTAGTTTTGATCCCACATAATATCTCTACCTGCCAAACCTGCCTGTGTCAAATAATAGACAAGCTGTTTCTCTTTTAAGCTCAGGTCTGCAAATCCTGGAATTTGGTAACGCAGTATTTTAATATCTGCAAATTGTGTTACAAAGTGATTGAATGCAGCAGTTTCCTGCAGTGCTTCTTTTTTCTTTTCAGTGTTGCAAGCAGCACATAAAACAACCACTGCGATAGCATAAAAAATATCTTTTATTTTCATTTTAATACGGATTTATTGGATGCTAAAGATAGAGAAATAACAATATAACAGAACGTATAAATCTACTGTTTGTGAAAAATAATTAGAAAAAAATTATTGAGTTGGTACCTATTATCGCTTTCTGGGAAAGTATTCCTAATAAAAACGGGTTCATTTGTGAATTCACTAAGCAAAAATAAGGGTCTTTGATTTACTGCTAGGTCAAGCAGATGCTCTTAAAAGCGCGCATACTGTTGTTAACGTTTG
>DPRC01000040.1:0-603 GCA_003537695.1 Polaribacter sp. | reverse complement strand
ATCTTCTTTATTTTTAATGGCAATTACGGCTTGGATATCCGCATTTGGAATTGGAACCGACAATACATATTGCTTAATCTTCCAAACACCTCCTGTTTTTTCTAGCACTCCAGAACCTCTACAAGTTCCCATCCACGTTTTTAAAAGTTCATCAAACCAAACAAAATTTCCAGTATCACTAACAGATACATTGCGCTCCAGCGTTTCAAAAGACCAGGCTTTTCCTTTGTCGAAATAAGGTTTGCTAAATGCTTGGAACTGTGCTTTGGTCCAAACTTCCTCTGCGGCCGTTCCTATAAAAACGGAAAGGCTGTCCATGGCACCAAAATAGTTTTCAAAATTTGCATCTGTGGCCGCTTGATGCCAGTTTACTAAAAGGGTATGTACCTCTTTTTTCACACTGTCTTTGTCTGTTTTCACAGCATCACAAGAAGTACAAAAACACATGCTTAAAAATACAATGATTGCGCTTCTCATCTTTACTTTTTAATAGCCTTAGCCCGATTTTTTACATCCTTCTCTTGAAGTAGTATTTCGTCTTTAATAAACTTCTTTTTCGAGTTTTGCGGTTTCAATGTAGGTTTTTCTTCGCTAAAAGTTCTA
>DPRC01000191.1:1184-8363 GCA_003537695.1 Polaribacter sp. | reverse complement strand
CCAAAAACAATATAATAAATATACTTCTTTTTACCTGCTAATAGCGCAATAACAATGCATATTAAAGGTCGTAAATACAATTGTAAAGAACCAATATTTGCTGCTTCCACCTGATTGTAAAGCATCACTTCGGAAGCATATAGCGAGTATATATCCGTGACTTTGTAGCCTACATACGCAGAAATTATAATCAGCATTATTAACCACACCGATTTAATTTTTAGCACTGCCTTTACATTTGAAAGTGTGGACGTTGTTTTTTTTATTTCTTCTTTTTGATTGGACTTCATAAAGAATAGCACCAGTATACCATTTACGAATACTATAAATGATGAAAATAATATCACATACCGAAATGCATTTTTACGTTCTATTGTGCTAGACAATTCGATATCATTTACTAAAAAAAGGGAGAAAATTAAAACCCCTAAACTTCCCATTGCCGCAGCTACCAAACCCCTACCTCCGTCTAAAAGTCCAAATGCTTCTCCTTGATTTTGGTCACCTCCCCAAACTCGAGCAGCCTTTATCATAGCTCCCCAAAATAAAAAGACAGTAGTAAACCCCCAGTACCCATAAAGAAGTTGCAGCACAAAGTAGGACGGATATATCGCTAAAACAAGTCCTCCAATAGCTGTAAAAAACAGCGAACTTGCAATTAAATTCTTTGGCTGAAAGCGGTCAGAAATAGCGCCACCATAAACATACGATAATAGGGCCACAGCTCCATAAACAGAAAACAAAGTTCCAAGTTGTAAATTTGTTAAATTAAAGACTTCTAAAAATGTGGGTCTAAAAATTCGTGCTAATACATAGGGTAATAAAAAAATTAACTCTCCCGAAAGTATCAATAATATAATACTTAAAAAAGAACCTTTTTGACGTATCGGATCTTTCAATGCTATTTATTTTTTTTCAATATACGCCAAATATAAAGGATGTCAGAAAAGAAGAGTGCCGGAAAAAAACTTTGTTCTGCCGCACAAGCAAGAATACTCCAACTCATAAAAACAACAATATTAATAAGAGTTTAAAAAAACGCACCTTCAATACTTCAGGAATTTCAAAGCACTATTTATACGGCATCACTCTTAATTTACATTCTTATTTTAAAGATTTAAAAAACCAAAATATGTATTTACAAATAGAAAGGTATATTTTTGATATTATATTTAAAATAGGCACATAATTTGACTGTTTTTTGAATTTATTTTAATTTAAAAAGGAAATTAGTTCTCTTTTTAATAAAAAACATCTAATTTGGCTAAAGATACGTTTTGAACCGTATTAAATTACTCAAATTTCGCTGCTAAACTTAAACCTATTAAATAAGTTGTTTTGGCAATTATATACCCAAATAAAGAAATTCAATTGATCTAGCTTTTCTGTTGATTTTAAAACAAAAGAGAATGAAACTATGAGTACAAATTCGAACGAAGCATTAGGAAAAACAACCCCAGACCCTAAGAAGAATAAGCTTCAAGCCCCCAAAAAGAATGAGTACAAAGCACTCTATGATTCCATGTCTGAAATGGTAGAAGTGATCGAACTTATCTATGATAAACAGCAACAACCCATCGATTTTTATATTAGAGATGTAAATATTTCTTTTGCAAAACTTTTAAATAAAACGAAGGAAGAACTAATCGATAAAAAAATTACTTCCGTAGTTGGCATTATAGAAGACTATTGGCTTACATCTTTTGCTAGTGTAGATAAAACAGGAGCGCCAATTCGCTTTAAAAGCTACGGAGCTGAATTTGATAAATATTATTTTGTTTCGGCATGGAAAATTACGAAGGGAAGAGTTGGGGTTTCCTTTACCTGTATTACAGAGAGTGAAAAAGCTGAAATTGCATTAAAAGAAAAATTAGAAAAAGAAAAAAATGCACGAAATAAAACGGAATATAAGCTCAAAGAAAAAACCTTAGAACTCCAAAATTCTTTTGACAATTTGCACGCTGTAAACACGAAGCTTGCTTTTCAAAATCAAGAAAAAGATAGATGGGCAGAAGCACTTGCCAACATTAAAGTTGAACTTGAACAACAAGTTGTTTGTTTAAATCAGGCAGCAATCGTCTCTGAAACAGATGCAGCCGGTACTATTATATTTGTAAACGACAACTTTTGTAAGATTTTCGGATATCAACGAAAAGAACTAATTGGCAAAGATCATGCAGTCATAAAAAGTGGTGAACATTCCAGTAACTTTATGACAAGTATGTGGAAAACGATTCGCTCTGGAAAGGTTTGGAAGGGTGAAATCATAAATAAAGCCAAAGGACATAATAACTTTATTTGGTTAGAAATGACCATCACTCCCTTTAAAGACGTCAATGGAAAGATAATTAAATATGTAGGTATTCAATTTGACATAACAGCCCAGGTAAAACAAAAGGAAACTCTTTCTAAGCAAGCTGAAAAATTAGCCTCTGCCAACTCAAAACTTGCCTTTCAAAACAAAGAAAAAGACAAGCGCGTTGCCGAACTAGCTAAGGCGATGTATGATCTTTCCTACCAACATGAAGAGAAAGATAAACGATCTAAAGAGTTAGCATCCGCTAAAGAAGAAAAAGAGAAACGTGCACGGGAATTAGTCATAGCAAATACAGAGCTTGCCTTTCAAAATACAGAAAAAGAAAAACGTGCAAATGAACTGGCAGTTGCAAATACAGAACTTGCGTTTCAAAATAAAGAAAAAGAACAACGTGCGGATGAGCTGGTTGTTGCGAATATAGAACTTGCTTTTCAAAATGAAGAAAAAGAAAAACGTGCAGATGAACTCGCAGTTGCAAATACAGAATTAGCATTTCAGAATAAAGAAAAAGAACAGCGTGCAAACGAACTTGCAGTTGCAAACACCGAACTTGCGTTCCAAAATAAAGAAAAAGACAGCCGATCCGAAGAATTAGTGCTTGCAAAAGAAGAAAAGGAAAAGCGCGCCAATGAGCTCATGATTGCAAATACGGAGCTAGCTTTTCAAAATAAAGAGAAAGACAAACGTGCGGATGAGTTAATTATCGCCAACAAAGAAAAAGACAGGCGCGTTGAAGAATTGGCTATAGCAAAAGAGTTACGGCAGTTTATTGAGACTTCAAGTACCCCTATTTTTGGCATCGATAATACAGGTTTGATTAATGAATGGAACCAAGCATCTGAGCGAGTTACTGGCTATAAAAAAGAAGAGGTACTGGGGTCCAATTGGAAATCCTTTACGCCAATAGAATCGGAAATAAAAGCAAGCAAAATATTAAATCTTGTTTTAAGCGGGAAATCCACCGCAAACTTTGAGTTTTCAATTTTCTCAAAAGCTAAAAAACCAATAATGTTACTTGTAAATTCAAGCACACGAAGAGATACGCATGGAAAAATAAAGGGGATGCTAGCAGTAGGACAAGATATTACGGAATTAGTAGGATACCGGAATGAATTGGAAATAAAGGTAGAAGAAAGAACCGTAAAGTTAAATCAGGCCTTAGAAAAGCAAAAAGAATTGAATGACATAAAATCAAAATTTGTTTCCACAGCTTCGCATGAATTTAGAACACCCTTAACAGCAATCAATTTTGCGGCAGGCTCCATTAAAAAATATTGGAAGAAAATGGAACCTAAAATGGTCGAGCAAAAACTCTATAAGATAGAAAATCAGGTGCTCCACATGACTAGATTGCTAGATGATGTTTTACTTGTTGGACAGGCCGGCGCAAATGAGCTAAAAAACAATCCATCACATGTACATCTTGGCGCTTTTATTAATGAAATAATTGAAGAAGTTTCTATTTCTCAGGAAAAATCGCACCAAATAGTCGTTTTAGATCCAGAGGGATTAAAAAAGAATACTATTTTTATTGATAAAAAATTAGGTCGTAATATTTTTATTAACCTCATTAGCAATGCAATCAAATATTCTGCAAATAGTAAAAAAATCGTCGTTGAATTCTCATCGAATAAAAAATATATTATTATTTCTGTAACTGATTTTGGAATCGGGATTTCAAATACAGAGCTTAAAACTGTATTTAACCCTTTTTCAAGAGGTAAAAATGTTGATTTAATTCAAGGAACAGGACTTGGCCTCTCAATTGCAAAAGAAGCAATAGATGCTATGCAGGGTAAAATTCTTGTAAAGAGCGCTATTGGAAAGGGAACTACTTTTATAGCAAAACTTCCTAAAACTAAATAAAAAAATGTTTAAAATATTAATTGTAGAAGACACATTAGCCATTCGAGAAGAAGTTTGTGACATCCTTGTTTTAGAAGGGTATGAAGTTTGTCAGGCTGCCAACGGGCAGATGGGCTTCAATGTGGCTTTAAAAGAGCTTCCTGATCTTATTATTTCGGACATTCTTATGCCAAAACTGAACGGTTTTGAGATGTTTGAAAAACTACAAAAAAATAAAAAAACAAAGAGTATTCCTTTAATTTTTCTCTCAGCAAAAGGGGAAAAAGCAGATGTTAGAACGGGTATGAATGCCGGTGCTGAAGATTACTTAGTGAAACCTGTAAACACAGATGAACTCATAACCGTTGTTAAAAGGAAGATAGAAAAACAACAATTAATTAAAGAAAACTTAGAAAAGCTCGTTAAAGAAAATGAATATGTTTTAAAAGAAGCCGGTAGAATGGCTAAAATAGGCTACTGGGAATACTTGAACGAAACAGATACGACTAGTTGGTCTAAAACGGTTCACCTAATTTATGGTACTGAACCAAAAGATGGTGTGCCAGCAAAGGTCAACTTAAATAACCGCTATAATGAAGCTTCAAAAGAACGCCTTATAAAAGCAAATTCGGCACTAACGCTTCATGGCACGCTCTATGACATTGAGCTCGAGTTGATTAATTTTAAAAACGAAAAGCGTTGGATAGAAAAAGTAGGAGAACCCTTATACAATCGTAAAAAAGAAATTATTGGAAGTAGAGGAATTATACGCTGTATAACGAGTATAAAAATAAACCAGGAAGAATTAAGACAGTCGAACGAAAGATATGAATTGGCAACAAAAGCAACAAATGACGCGCTCTGGGATTGGGATCTATTAACCGGAAAAGTATATCGAAGCGTAGACGGTTTTCATAGAGTGTTTGGATTCGACAAAAAACGCCCAATAGAGAAAGACGCGAATTGGAGTGATTATGTTCATCCAGAGGATAAGGGTCGGATCGCAAAACTATTAAAGGAAATAACAGAATCCGAAGATCAAAATAATTTTTCATTCGAATATGGCTTTTTAGCGCCTACAGGGGATTATAAATATATCAACGATAGAGGATTTATTGTAAGAGACAAAAGCGGAAAAGCTATTAGGATAATTGGAGCTGCAAGTAACATTACCAAGCGGGAAGAAAATAAAAATGAACTGATACTCGCAAAAGAACAGGCGGAAGAATTAACAGATTTTAAAGATCAGTTTCTAGCCCATATGAGTCACGAAATACGCACTCCTTTAAATGGTATTATCGGATTTACTAAAATATTACTTCGTGATAAAACGACCCAAGAACAAAAACATCAGTTGAATGCTATTAAGACTTCTAGCGATATTTTATTAGTGGTGGTAAATGATATTTTAGATTTAGCTAAAATAGAAGCGGGAAAAATGATTCTTGAAAAAACAGAGTTAAAATTTAATAATCTAGTAAATTCTGTACTGAGCACGTTTGAGTTGCGCTTAGGAGAAAAAGAACAAACTTTAGAAACAAAATTTGACAAAGATATCCCAAAATGGTTAGTTGGAGATACTATTCGGATCAATCAAATATTGCTCAACCTTATTGGAAACGCAATAAAGTTTACTGAAATTGGAGGTAGTATTGGTATTCGTGTGAATTTACTGAGCCAAGATGAAGAAAAAGTAGTCCTAAAGGTTAATATTTCAGATACAGGAATCGGTATTCCCCGTGATGAATTAAAAAATATTTTTAATCCATTTGCACAATATGGCAATAATACAGCCCGAAAATATGGAGGCTCAGGTTTAGGATTAAATATTGTGAAGCAATTATTAGATTTAATGCACGGAAGTATCACAGTAAAAAGTGAAGTAGCTGTTGGTAGTGATTTTACCTTTACCCTGCCTTTAATGAAATCTAAAAAAACCCATATTAAAACTAAAAAAACAATCAGTGCAGATGATGCGTTAGTTCCTGATGTGCCTCTCTACATATTGATCGTTGACGATATTAATATCAATCGATTTTTAGCACAAACTATTTTAAATGATTTTGGTTTTAAATCTGATGTCGCAGACAACGGAAAAATTGCAATTGAACTATTAGAAAAAAATAAGTATGATTTAATCTTAATGGATTTACAGATGCCCGAGATGAACGGATGGGAGGCTACAGAGTATATTCGCAGCAAAATGAAAGCACCAAAATCAACCATCCCAATTATCGCACTCACCGCCGATGTGACTAAGAAGAATGCAGATAAATGTACAGAAGTGGGAATGGATGCTTATGTCTCAAAACCTATTAATGAAAAAGAGTTATTAAATAAAATTGTAAGTTTGGTAAAAGAGAGAAAAAAACAAGATGTTAAAAAACTAGCAGGGGACTCAAAAATTTGCAACTTAGATTACCTAAAAAGTCACGCAGCTAACAATCCTAAATTTGTTACAGAAATGCTCCAATTAATTTTAAAACAAACGCCCCTTATTACTACTCAACTTAAGAAATGCTTAGCCACTTCCGACTGGGACGGTTTGCAAAAGAGTGCGCATAAAATTAAACCAACACTTGATTTAATTGGATTGCCTAAAGAGGTTAAAATTCTTGTCGAAAACTTAGAGGAGTTCGCAAATGAACAGATACATTTAGACTTAATACCAACAAAATTAAAAACGCTTGAAAAAATGCTAAAGCAAGCATACAAAGAATTAGCAGAAGAACTAGCGAAGGAATTGAAAATAATTAAAAACTAAGCCTTTGAAATTATACATAAAACACATGGTGAGTAATCGCTGTAAATTAGCGGTGAAAGAGGAATTGACTAAATTAGGGCTTCACTTTAGCATTGTTAGTCTGGGAGAGGTGGATGTCATGGAAAATATTTCTATTCCACAACGTGAACAGTTAAGAATTAGTTTCAACAATGTAGGTCTTGAATTAATGGATGACAACAGAGCCATTTTAATTGAAAAAATAAAAAATATAATTATTGAAACGGTTCATCAT
>DPRC01000191.1:0-1038 GCA_003537695.1 Polaribacter sp. | reverse complement strand
GCTTCACTTTAGCATTGTTAGTCTAGGAGAGGTGGATGTCATGGAAAATATTTCTATTCCACAACGTGAACAGTTAAGAATTGGTTTCAACAATGTAGGTCTTGAATTAATGGATGACAACAGAGCCATTTTAATTGAAAAAATAAAAAACATAATTATTGAAACGGTTCATCATTCCAACGAACCAGTTAAAATAAATTTTTCCCATTACTTAAGTGAAAAATTAAATCACGATTATCCCTATCTAGCAAATCTATTTTCAGAAGTTCAAGGAACTACTATTGAACAATTTTTAATTTCTCATAAAATTGAAAAAGCAAAAGAATTACTTACTTACGGCGAGCTCAGTATTACACTAATAGCATCTAAACTACAATATAGTAGCGTAGCCCATTTATCAAGCCAATTTAAGAAAGTGGTTGGTATTTCTCCTTCTCACTTTTTAAAGTTGAAAAATATTAGAAGAAAACCATTAGAAGAAATTGGTGCATCCGCAGATAAAACTAATTTAGGGAACCTTAAGGAAGATAAAAATAAAATAAAACTTTTTCTTATCGATGACGATCCTGTATATTTAAAGCTCCTAGAAAATCAATTCCTTGATTATGGTAGTTTTATATTAAAAACTTTTACTACTGGAGAACATTGTATCGAAAATTTATCAGAGAATCCAGATATCATTATTTCCGATTACCACTTGAATGGTATTATTGAAGATGCGATGACCGGTTTAGAAACCTTAGATAAAATTAAATATTTAAATGCTTCCATTCCTGTGATCATGCTTTCTTCGCAGGATAAGATTGACGTAGCGGTAGATTGTCTGCATCATAAAGCGACTGATTATGTAGTTAAAAACGAAACTGCTTTTTTTCGTCTAAAAAAAATAATTACTACCGCATTAAGTTATAATAAAATGGAAATGCAGCTAAACTGGTTTGAAGACAGAATGTAATAAAGACAGAATTATGTAACTTATATCTAAAATTGTATAACATTTTTACTTGTGTAGCTGATTACCTTTGTACTCATAATAAC
>DPRC01000172.1 GCA_003537695.1 Polaribacter sp. | reverse complement strand
GATAACAGCTTGCGTTAATATTGCTGGTATCATAAAATGAATGGCCTTCACAACAAATAGACATCGTATTTTAAAACAGCGTATTGCATTGGTTTTTAGGGATCTAAAACTTTCTTTAACAGTTGGGGATAATACATAAAAACGCTGCAACCCCCATAAAATGTAATAAAAATGGTATTTTTGATCTTAGGTTTTAATTTAAATAAGTAAAGATATAAAAATGGCAAATACATTATTTGATAAAGTATGGGATTCGCACGTTGTTCGGCACGTAAAGGACGGACCAGATGTGTTTTTTATAGACCGTCATTTTATCCACGAGGTAACGAGCCCTGTGGCTTTTTTAGGATTGGAAAGTAGAGGGAATAGTGTGGTATATCCGGCGCGAACTTTCGCAACAGCAGATCACAATACCCCAACAATAAATCAACATCTACCAGTAGCAGACCCCTTGTCAGCGAATCAGTTAGATGCCTTAGAAAATAATGCTGCAAAGCACGGTATTTCACATTGGGGCCTTGGAGATGAAAATAACGGAATTGTGCATGTGGTAGGTCCAGAAAATGGAATAACCTTGCCAGGTGCAACCATTGTTTGTGGAGATTCCCATACTTCTACACATGGTGCTTTTGGTGCGATTGCTTTTGGTATTGGTACTTCTGAAGTAGAGATGGTGCTGTCTACACAATGTATTATGCAGCAGAAACCAATGAAAATGCGGATCAATGTAACGGGTACTTTAGGACTGGGTGTTACCGCTAAAGATGTTGCATTGTACATTATTGCAAAACAAACTACCTCAGGAGCAACAGGATATTTTGTTGAATATGCCGGTGCTGTTTTTGAAGAGATGTCGATGGAAGGTCGCATGACCGTTTGTAATTTATCGATTGAAATGGGTGCAAGAGGAGGCATGATCGCTCCAGATGAAAAAACCTATGCTTACATTAAAGGGCGTTCCCAAACTCCGAAGGGAGCAGCGTGGGACAAAGCGATGAAATATTGGGAAACTTTATATACAGCGGAAGGCGCAATTTTTGATGTTGAATTTAATTATGATGCAGCAGACATTGAACCAATGATTACGTATGGAACAAATCCAGGAATGGGAATGGGAGTAACAAAATCAATTCCAACAGCAGAAAGCTTAGAGGGTGGTGTAGAAACGTATCGTAAATCTTTGGGATATATGTCTTTCAATGAGGGGGATTCTATGATTGGTAAAGAAATTGACTTTGTCTTTTTAGGATCTTGTACAAATGGACGTATTGAAGATTTTAGAGGGTTTTGTTCGATTGTTGAGGGAAGACAAAAAGCATCCAATGTAACCGCATGGTTAGTTCCGGGTTCACACAAAGTAGTTGCTCAAATTAAAGAAGAAGGTTTAGATAAGATCATTACGAATGCAGGTTTTGTTTTAAGAGAGCCGGGATGTTCTGCATGTTTGGCAATGAATGATGATAAAGTTCCTTCAGGAAAATTATCAGTATCCACTTCAAATAGAAATTTTGAGGGAAGACAAGGGCCAGGTTCAAGAACCTTATTAGCATCTCCTTTAGTAGCTGCGGCTTCTGCGGTGCAAGGTGTAGTCACAGATCCAAGAACATTATTAGTATAAAAATTAAAAAGTAGTTCAGGAAAGAGCTCAAAAATTTAGCAAACGAGGCGTTTTGCACTTTACAAATAGATAAAACAATGGCATACGATAAATTTCAAATTTTGACCAGCACAGCATATCCCTTACCAACGGAAAATGTAGATACCGATCAAATAATTCCTGCTCGTTTTCTTAAAGCAACAGAGCGAATAGATTTTGATGTGAATTTTTTCCGAGATTGGAGATACCATCAAGATGGCACTCCAAAACCAGAGTTTCCTTTAAACAAAGAAATCTATGCAGGTTCAAAAATTTTAGTAGGTGGAAGAAATTTTGGTTCAGGATCTTCAAGAGAACATGCAGCTTGGTCTGTATATGATTTTGGTTTGCGTTGTGTAATTTCATCTGCATTTGCTGATATCTTTAAAAATAACTGTTTGAATGTAGGCGTTCTACCCGTGCAAGTATCGGCAGCGTTTGCAGATACTTTATTCGCAGCGATTATGGCAGATCCCAAAACAGAAATCACTGTTGATTTGCCCAATCAGAAAGTAACCTTAGTAGCAACAGGAGCCTCTGAGTCTTTTGTAATTAATAAGTACAAAAAAGACAATATGTTAAACGGTTTTGATGATATTGATTATTTAAAAAACATCGAAAACGAAATTACAGCTTTCGCGAAAACAACCCCCTTTTAACACCGTTTTAAGGCATTAGCATGGCACACAGAAAGATTGAAATAATGGATACGACACTGCGGGATGGAGAGCAAACATCTGGAGTGTCTTTTTCGGTTTCAGAAAAATTAACAATTGCCAAATTACTCCTAGAAGAACTCAAGGTAGACCGATTAGAAATTGCATCGGCAAGAGTGTCTGAAGGAGAGTTACAGGCAGTAAAAGAAATTACAGCTTGGGCTTCAGAGAACAATCGACTGGATACCATAGAGGTACTTACCTTTGTAGATGGTGGAAAGTCGATCGACTGGATGCTTGAATCTGGTGCAAAAGTCCAGAACTTACTCACCAAGGGCTCTTTAAATCACCTTACGCATCAGCTAAAGAAAACACCGGATCAACATTTTATAGAAATTAAAAATACTATTGATCTTGCCGCTAAGCACGGCATTAAAACAAATGTGTACTTAGAAGATTGGTCCAATGGAATGCAGAGTTCTAAAGCATATGTATTTTCATATTTAGATTTTTTAACAACGCAGAAAATTGAACGCATTTTATTGCCTGATACTTTGGGCATATTGACGCCAGAAGAAACGTTTCAGTTTATTTCAGAAGTGCGTCAGAAATACCCAAACACACATTTTGATTTTCATGGTCATAATGATTACGATTTAGGAGTTGCCAATGTGATGGAGGCTGTAAAAGCAGGAGTGCACGGATTACACTTAACGGTGAATGGGATGGGAGAGCGTGCAGGAAATGCACCCATGGCAAGTGTGATTGCAGTTATAAATGATTTTTTAAAGGACGTTAAAATCGCTGTAAATGAAAAAGCACTGCATAAAGTCAGCAAGCTAGTAGAAACGTTCTCTGGTTTTAGAATCCCTGTAAATAAGCCAGTAGTAGGAGCAAATGTTTTTACGCAAACTGCTGGAATACATGCAGATGGAGATAGTAAAAATAATCTTTATTTTAATAACCTGCTGCCAGAGCGTTTTGGAAGAAAACGGAAATATGCCTTGGGGAAAACTTCAGGAAAAGCAAATATCCAGAAAAACTTACAAGACTTAGGACTGCGTTTAAATGACGAAGAACTTAGAAAGGTGACCCAAAGAATTATTGAATTAGGAGATCAAAAAGAAGTGGTGTCTCAAGACGACTTGCCTTATATTATTTCTGATGTTCTTGACAATGCCACTATTGAAAAACGAGTAGTTGTAGAAAACTATGTGCTTGGACACGCAAAAGGGATGCAGCCGTCTACGACGATAAAATTAAAGGTAGAGGGTATTATTTATGAGGAGCATGCACAGGGAGATGGACAATTTGATGCTTTTATGAATGCGCTAAAAAAATTGTACAAAACGCACAGCAAGAAAGAGTTGCCAAATTTAATTGATTATGCAGTAAGAATTCCACCAGGAAGTCACTCGGATGCGCTTTGTGAAACAATTATTACTTGGAAAAATAAGAACAAAGAATTTATAACACGTGGCTTAGATTTAGATCAAACAGTATCGGCAATTAAAGCAACAGAAAAAATGTTGAATATTATATAAAGTGATTTTCACTGTTTGCTTTTAGTTTTGATGGCAAGCAGGCACGTCGGATATCTAATCGAGACAGCGCATGTTTTCGCGAGTTTGCGATACCTTTAAAAAAATAAAGAAACAAGGATTCTTGTAATGAAGGATCAAGAGTAAAAACAAAATTAGAAACATATGAAATTAAACATCGCAGTATTAGCAGGAGATGGAATTGGGCCAGAGGTCATAGCGCAGGCGATCAAAGTATCGGATGCCATTGCAAAAAAATTCAAACACGAACTTACTTGGCATCCAGCCCTAACGGGTGCAGCGGCAATTGATGTTGTTGGAGAACCATATCCAGACAGTACACACGACATCTGTGTAGCTTCAGACGCTGTGCTATTCGGAGCCATTGGTCACCCAAGATATGACAATGATCCTTTAGCAAAAGTAAGGCCAGAACAAGGTCTTTTGAAAATGCGGAAGAAATTAGGTTTATTCGCAAATGTGAGGCCTACGTTTACTTTTCCTTCTTTATTAGACAAATCTCCTTTAAAAAGAGAGCGTATCGAAGGAACTGATTTGGTTTTTTTACGTGAATTAACAGGGGGTATTTACTTTGGTGAAAAGGGAAGAAGAGACGGAGGAGAAACGGCCTTTGACAATTGTGTATACACAAGAGCAGAGGTGCAACGGTTGGCAATCAAAGGTTTTGAGCTGGCAATGACCCGTTCAAAAAAATTATGTTGTGTGGACAAAGCAAATGTTTTAGAAACTTCAAGGTTGTGGAGAGAAACGGTACAAGCAATGGAAAAAGATTATCCAGAAGTAATCGTTTCTTATGAATTTGTTGATGCAGTTGCAATGCGTTTGGTACAATGGCCAAATAGTTATGACGTCTTAATAACAGAGAATTTATTTGGAGACATTTTAACAGATGAAGCTTCTGTAATATCGGGATCGATGGGGCTAATGCCTTCGGCATCTGTAGGAACTGAAAATGCCTTGTTCGAACCCATTCACGGTTCATACCCGCAAGCAACGGGACTAAACATTGCAAATCCAATGGCAACAGTTTTATCTGCAGCCATGATGTTCGAAAATTTTGGTTTACGTGCAGAGGGGCAAGCAATCAGAGCTGCAGTAAATGAGGCTTTGAATAATGGAATTGTAACAGAAGATTTAGCCGATGGAGGAAAAGCGTATGGCACAA
>DPRC01000007.1:8860-11971 GCA_003537695.1 Polaribacter sp. | reverse complement strand
ACTGAATTCGCAAAATACAATGAATTGTATGGTTCTATAGGGACACTCCTAATACTGATGTTGTTTATTTGGTTGAATGCCATCATCCTTTTATTAGGCTTTGAGTTAAATGCAGCTATTTATGCTTTAAGGGGAAGAAATAAAACCGAAAGAAGGCTTAAAAAATAACAACTTTTTCACGATATTTGCATACGTAATTTTCAATTACGAAATTAAAATTTTAGGTACATCGTTTTGAGTGATTGCATTAAAAACGAAAAGCCAAGAACAAAAAAATAAGTAATGAAACCGAGCATCCCAAAAGGAACCAGAGATTTTTCACCCACAGAAGTAGCAAATCGCAGCTATATTATGAATGCGATTAAAACTACTTTTGAAACGTTTGGATTTCAACCTATAGAAACACCAAGTTTTGAAAACTCCGCCACTTTAATGGGTAAATATGGTGAAGAAGGGGATCGATTAATTTTTAAAATATTAAACTCTGGTGATTATTTAGCGAAGGCAGATACTACATTGCTATCAGAAAAAGACAGCCTAAAACTTACTGCTCAAATTTCTGAAAAAGCGCTGAGATACGATCTAACAGTGCCTTTTGCACGTTATGTTGTACAGCACCAAAATGAGATTACATTTCCTTTTAAAAGGTACCAAGTGCAACCCGTATGGAGGGCAGACAGACCACAAAGAGGTCGTTTTAGAGAGTTTTTTCAATGTGATGCCGATGTGGTTGGAAGCAGTTCTTTATTTCAAGAAGTGGAGTTTATCCAGTTATATGATACTGTTTTTACGAAACTCGGTTTGGTTGGAACTGTCATTAAAATAAACAATCGGAAAATATTATCTGGAATTGCTGAGGTTATTGGTGCTCAAGATAAATTAATTGATTTCACAGTTGCCTTAGATAAATTAGATAAGATTGGAACAGCAGGTGTTGTAAAAGAAATGCTGTCCAAAGGAATTACCGAGGAGGCTATTGAGAAAGTACAACCCTTATTTGATTTTTCAGGGACTAATTTAGACAAGCTATCCTCTTTAGAGCGCATGTTAGAAACTTCTGAAGAAGGAATAAAAGGAGTTGAAGAACTTCGCTTTGTAATTAATACAGTTGCCCAGTTAGGTTTAGACACAGCAGATTTGGAAGTGGATGTCACTTTAGCACGAGGATTAAATTATTATACTGGAGCAATTTTTGAAGTAGCAGCGCCAAAGAGTGTTGCAATGGGATCTATTGGAGGGGGCGGAAGATATGATGACTTAACAGGAATCTTTGGATTGAAAGAGGTTTCTGGAGTTGGAGTCTCTTTTGGCCTGGATCGGATTTATTTGGTTTTAGAGGAGTTGGGTTTGTTTAAAGTTGTTGATTTGCCAACTCCAAAAGTGGTTTTCTTGAACTTTGATGCTGCTTCAGATATTTTAAAAATGAAAGCGATCAAAGCATTGAGGACTCAAGGCGTGAAAAGTGAATTTTATCCGGATTTAGGAACAAGCAATAAACAACAGAAACGACAGTGGAAATATGTGGCTAGTAGAGGGATTGCCTTTGTAGTCTCTGAAGTTTTCGATGGTAATTTCACATTAAAAGACATGCTTACGGGCGCGCAAGAAGCGGTCTCTTTAGCAGTATTAATTGAAAAATTAAAATAGGAAGCAGTGCCTTAAGAACAAAGTATCACTATTTAGATCATGGGTATATTCTTAAAAAGAGCCTTTAGCAGTCCAAATGATATTTATAGAAGTATCACGATAATTGATACAAAAATTAAGATAATACGTTGCAAAAACGTAAATTTGCAGACTAATATAGAATGAAATGTTTGAATTGAACAGCAAAATGAATGACGATAGGATTGACGAGATAGGAGAAAATCATGTGTCTACATCGGCAAAAAACCCGATAAGGCCAGATGCTTTTGATATTTCTAACGAAGAGAAAATAGCAAAAATCGAGGAAAGTGTAAAAGATATTTTACATACCTTAGGAATGGATTTAACGGATGACAGTATGCAAGGAACTCCTAAAAGAGTTGCCAAAGCTTTCATAAACGAAATGTTTATGGGACTAGATCCTAAAAATATGCCAAAAGCTTCTACGTTTGACAACAACTATAATTATGGTGAAATGTTAGTGGAAAAAAATATAGTAGTGTATTCTACCTGTGAGCACCATTTGTTGCCAATTATAGGTAGGGCGCATGTTGCTTATATTTCTGATGGTAAGGTGATTGGACTGTCCAAAATGAATCGAATTGTAGAGTACTATGCAAAAAGACCGCAAGTACAGGAGCGTTTGACAATGCAAATTGTACAAGCAATGCAAGAAGCTTTGGGAACACAAGATGTTGCCTGCGTGATTGATGCAAAACATTTGTGCGTAAATTCTAGAGGAATTAAAGATATTGAAAGCTCTACCGTAACTTCAGAGTTTGGTGGTAAATTCAAAGAGAAAGAAACGAAGAAAGAGTTCTTACAATATTTACAAATGCCTACAATATTCTAAATTGAATCATTTGAAAACAAAAAAACCGTTTAGAACTTCTAAACGGTTTTTTTATTCTTAAGAGTTGCAGGAAGCTAGCTATTAATTAGCACCCATTCTCCTTTTTCTATTAGCGGTATGGCTTGTTTGAATTTTACTTCTTTTTGCTCACCACTCAATACGTTTTTAATAACAACGCGCTCATTTCTACCAATTTTAGGTTGTTCCCGTACCACAGTTTCAACGGGTTCAGGTTGTTGTCTAGAATTTGAGATCGCTTGTTCAGTTGAGTTTTGAACATCTGCTTTACTTGTATTTAAACGCTCTTTTCTTTGGTCTCGTGCTTCAGAAATTTGATTTGATTGTTTTGGCAATTCTCCCTTGAATAAAAAAGATAATACCTCTTTATTAATTTCATCTACGGTCTTTTTGAACAATTCAAAAGCCTCAAACTTATAGATTAATAAAGGATCCTTTTGCTCATAAGAAGCATTTTGGACAGAGTTTTTCAATTCGTCCATTTTACGCAGATGCTCTTTCCAGTTTTCGTCTATAATTGCAAGCGTAATGTTTTTCTCAAAATCTGTAACCAAGCTTTTACCCTCAGTTTCATAAGCTTCCTTCAAGTTGGT
>DPRC01000007.1:3687-8438 GCA_003537695.1 Polaribacter sp. | reverse complement strand
AATGCTAAAACGGCATTTCTTTCAATTTTATTTTGGTAGTGTTCCTTTATAAGTTCATATAATTTCTCCGCTAATTCATTTTCTGATAAACTCTTAAACTCTTCTTCAGAGAATGGAGAGCTCATCGCAGAAAACTTAATCAATTCAAATTCGAAATTTTGAAAATCCTTGGTAGGCTTATTACTATTAATTATGGACTCACAAGTATCATAAATCATATTTGCAATATCAACTTGCAAACGTTTCCCGTCAAGGGCATTCCGTCTTCTTTTGTAAACAAACTCCCTTTGAGCGTTCATAATGTCGTCATATTCTAATAAACGCTTCCGAATGCCGAAGTTATTTTCTTCAACTTTCTTTTGTGCTCTTTCAATAGATTTAGAGATCATAGAATGCTGAATTACTTCTCCTTCCTTCAATCCCATTCGATCCATCATCTTCGCGATCCTATCAGAACCGAAAAGACGCATTAAATTATCATCTAAGGCAACATAAAACTGTGTTGATCCAACATCACCTTGTCTTCCAGCACGTCCTCTAAGCTGTCTATCTACACGTCTAGAGTCATGTCTTTCGGTACCAATGATAGCCAAACCACCTACCTCTTTTACTTCTTTGGTAAGTTTAATATCTGTACCACGACCTGCCATGTTTGTTGCGATGGTAACAACACCTGGTTTCCCTGCTTCGGCAACAACATTAGCTTCACGTTTGTGTAATTTTGCATTTAAAATATTGTGAGGAATTTTACGCATTTGTAGCATTCTACCTAATAATTCTGAAATCTCTACAGAGGTTGTTCCTACTAAAACAGGACGTTTTTGCTCCACTAAAACGACAATATCTTCGATGACTGCATTGTATTTTTCGCGGGCAGTTTTATAAACTAAATCTTCTTTATCATCTCTTTGAATTGGTCTATTGGTTGGAATCTCTACTACATCTAATTTGTAAATTTCCCACAATTCTCCAGCCTCCGTAATCGCAGTTCCTGTCATTCCAGAAAGTTTGCGATACATTCTAAAATAATTTTGAAGTGTTACGGTTGCAAAAGTTTGGGTAGCATCCTCAATTTTTACATCTTCCTTTGCTTCAATTGCTTGATGCAAGCCGTCTGAATAGCGACGACCATCCATGATACGCCCCGTTTGCTCATCAACAATCATTACCTTGTTTTCCATCACAACATATTCCACATCTTTTTCAAAAACAGTGTATGCTTTCAAAAGTTGATTCATGGTATGAATGCGCTCACTCTTGATATTAAAATCTTTATACAGCGCTTCTTTTTGTTTTGATTTTTCTTCAGGTAACATTTCCGAATGATCAATTTCTCCAAACTTTACCCCAATATCAGGCAATATGAAAAAACTATCATTGGATGTTTTTTCCGATAAATGGGCAATACCTTTGTCTGTTAAGTCAATTTGATTGTTTTTTTCTTCAATAACAAACCACAGGGCATCGTCTACTTCTGGCATTAATTTATTATTATCTGCCATATAGTAGTTTTCTGTCTTTTGAAGAATTTGTTTCATTCCTTCAAGAGATAAAAACTTTATCAAGGCTTTGTTTTTTGGCAAGCCTCTGTACACTCTTAGTAATTGAAATCCACCTTCTTTGGTATCGCCACTAGCAATTATCTTTTTTGCATCTGCTAGGACCCCAATCAAATACTTACTCTGAATACCAACAATATCGTTTACCAACGGTTTTAGTTCATTAAATTCATGCCTGTCTCCCTGAGGTACAGGGCCAGAGATAATTAATGGCGTTCTTGCATCATCAATTAATACAGAATCAACTTCATCAATAATGGCATAGTTTGGCGCTCTTTGTACTAAATCGTCTTTAGAGCTTGCCATATTATCGCGCAAATAGTCAAATCCGAATTCGTTATTTGTTCCGTAGGTTATATCTGCATTGTAGGCTTTTCTTCGCGCATCTGAGTTTGGTTGGTGGTAATCAATACAATCAGTAGTGAAACCATGAAACTCAAAAATAGGTCCCATCCATGCCTTATCACGTTTTGCTAAATAATCATTTACAGTAACCAAATGCACTCCATTTCCTGTCAAGGCATTTAGATATACAGGTAAGGTTGAAACCAATGTTTTCCCTTCACCTGTCATCATTTCTGCAATTTTTCCTTGGTGCAATACGGAACCTCCAATTAATTGTACATCATAATGGACCATATCCCAAGTAACTGGTTTTCCTGCAGCATCCCAAGAATTCAACCAGAAAGCCTTGTCGTCCTGCAGTACTACATGCTCTCGTTCCCCTGATAGCTCTCTGTCAAATGCAGTTGCTGTTACTTCAATTTCTTTGTTTTCAACAAAACGTTTTGCAGTCTCTTTTACAACAGCAAAAGCTTCTGGCATAATTTGCAATAACGATGCTTCTGAAACTTTGTAGGCTTCATCTTTTAGACCATCGATTGCTACGTAAATAGCTTCTTGTCTGTCAATATCTGCTGTTATCGCTTCTTTTTCAAGGGTTTCAATATTTGTATCAAATTCTTTTGTAGCCGCTTTTATCCTTTCTTTAAACTCCACCGTTTTTGCTCTTAACGCATCATTGGAAAGGATAGAAACTGCTGTTTCAAATGCGTTGACATCTGTTACAACAGGTTGTAAAATTTTTAAATCTTTTTGCTGCTTATCGCCCACAAAAAGTTTTATCACTGAATTTAAAACACTCATTTTCTGTATATTTTAGAAGCTAAAAAGATAGCCGTATTATTTACTTGTATATCAGGGCTTTATATGCCTGAGAAAAAAGAATTATTTTGATAAAAAGAAAACAAAAAAAAAGCCTCATTAGAGACTTTTTATATTAATTGTTTTTTTAGTATTCATCCTCGTTCCAAAGATAATCATCTTCCGTCGGATAATCTGGCCAAATCTCTACAATTGAGTCATATGAATCACCTTCGTCCTCTATATCCTGTAAGTTTTCTACTACTTCTAAAGGAGATCCAGTTCTAATGGCGTAATCGATTAACTCGTCTTTGGTTGCTGGCCAAGGTGCATCTGCTAAATAAGATGCTAATTCTAATGTCCAATACATTTCTTATTGTTTAATTTTGTGCAAAAATAATTTTTTTGCTGAATTATGCAAGTCTTTTTTAAGAAATTTATTGTGAAGGAAATCATAATTTTTGTAAATTACTAAAAATCAGTATTTTAAATAAATTATAAACTTCTGCAACGCGATAAAAAAAGAACGTATTAATTTTTTTCAGGAATCCACTTGAACTCCGCTATCTCTAAGTCTTTAGACAATTTTCGTGCCAACACAAAAAGATAGTCAGAAAGGCGGTTAAGGTATTTTAAAATATCATTATTTATCGCTTCTTCATCGTTCAACTCTACTGCGAACCTTTCTGCACGTCTACAAACGCATCTTGCAACGTGACAAAATGACACGGCTTGGTGTCCGCCAGGAAGAATGAAATGGGTCATTTGGGGAAGTGTTAGCTCCATGCTATCAATTTCATTTTCTAAGAATAGAATCGAATCTTCGTCAATTTTTGGAATGTTTAAACGCGCTTTTCCAGATTTTAAAGTTTCCTTATCTGGAGGGGTTGCCAACATCGCTCCTAAAGTAAATAATTCATTTTGAATTTTTAAAAGTGCTTCTTTATGAACTGCACGTATATTTTGATCCTTAAGCAATCCAATATATGAATTTAACTCATCTACTGTTCCGTAACTATTGATTCGCAAATTGTATTTTTTTACTCTTGTGCCGCCAAAGAGTGCAGTAGTTCCTTTATCCCCGGTTTTTGTATATATTTTCATTTCAGATAGATTCTATTATTTATAAGTATCAAAGTTACAATGTTTATCTTTTAAGACGTGGTTAAACTCTTATTTTAAAATTTTCCTTTGCTTGCTCTTTCCGAAAGAAGACTATCCCGAGGTAAAAAAGGTCAACAGTCACGGATACTTTTGGGTGCTTTTTTATCTGAGACCAAGCTGCTTGCATTTGGGTATTTACAGAAATCGAATTAAAGATAAAAAAAGAGTCGTTGTGGATAGCTTGTAAACTTATTTCAAAATACTTGAGTGTTGCTTCTTTTGTTGGTATGCCGTCAAAATAAATAAAATCGAATTGTTTATTTTTCACAATGGATGGAAGTGTTTCTAAAAAATTACCGTGGACTGTTTCCATAGCACTTAATTTATTTTGTAGAAATACTGCTTCCGCAATTTTTATTTTTTCAGGACAACCTTCTAATGTTATGATAGAGGAATCAGTATTTGCTAATTTGATAGCAACCGTTCCTAAACCGATGGATGTCCCTATTTCTAAAATATTTTTTGGCTTTAAATAGTCGATAATTTTAATTAAAAGTTTTGCTTTTTTATTTGAAATTCCCTCAATTTTTCCAATTTCAGAAATTGTAAATGGGTTGGTTTTTGAATTGTTGGAAGTGCGTTTAAACTCTGAAAATTTAACTTTTCGGTGGTCTTTCGCAATCGTATTTCTAATTTTTAGAAAGGATTTCCATAGGATATGAGAGCTTCTTTTATAAAGACATTTTGTAACTAAAAGATATACAAAAGGAGAATGTACGCCATGTTGATTGGTGGCTTTTAATAAAAATTGAATGTATTTTTTCTGTTGGAATAGCATGCTTGAAAGTGTGGAACGAAAATAAAATAAAATAATAGCTTTCCACTTATAAAAAGTATATTTGTTCAGGTAGCTTCTGAAGTTTAAAATCGCAGACCGGGCAATAG
>DPRC01000007.1:2717-3303 GCA_003537695.1 Polaribacter sp. | reverse complement strand
AGTACTCCATAATCTCAAAATTAAAATTAAATGATTTCGAAAACAGAATATGCTCCTTATTTTGAGCAATACATCAAGTTGGTTTCAAAAGATGGAAAGTCAATCTTAGAAAGTCTACAAAGCAGTCAAGAAGTATTTGATCAAGTATTAAGGAATGTGCCAGTAGAAAAACATGGCTTTTCTTATGCAGCAGGAAAATGGACTTTGAAAGAGGTAATACAACATATTATAGATACAGAGCGAATTTTCTGTTATCGAGCTTTGTGTTTTGCAAGGAACGACAAAACTGTATTACCGGGGTATGATCAAGATGTTTTTGTGGAGAATGATACTGCAAATGCACGCGATTATTACGAGCTATTAGAGGAGATGGCAGTCCTTCGAAAATCTACAATTCAACTGTATCGAAGTTTTTCAGAAGAGGCATTAGCACGCGTAGGATCCGCATCTAATAGTGAAATGTCTGTGAGCGCTTTGGGATATTTGTTTTCAGGCCACCAAATACACCACATACATATTGTGAAAGAGCGTTATCTGTAAATTTGATAATGTTGTGTACGGAATTAAAACAATAAAAAAACCGAAG
>DPRC01000007.1:0-2374 GCA_003537695.1 Polaribacter sp. | reverse complement strand
CTTCGGTTTTTTTATTGTTTTAATAGGCTGTTTTATCTTGTTTTTCCGTCCATTTTTGAAAGGGCTCTAGGGCAATTTCTCTGCCTACTTGCTCAAAAGGAATACTTCTCTCCGCATATGGCAAAGGAATTTCTTTGTAGATAAAGGCATCGTCAAAGCCAATATTAGCAGCGTCTTGCTGGTTACTACCATAGTAAACTTTATCTGGTCTCGCCCAGTAAATTGCTCCTAAACACATCGGACAAGGTTCGCATGAAGTATATATGATACAGCCATCCAATTGAAAAGCGCCAATATTTTTACAGGCATCTCTAATTGCAGTGACTTCTGCGTGCGCAGTAGGGTCATTGGTAGAGGTTACTTTGTTGTTTCCGCTCCCAATTACTTTACCATCCTTTACTACGATACATCCAAAAGGCCCTCCCTCGTTGTTGTTCATTCCTTTTAAAGCTGCTTTTACAGCGGTACTCATAAATTCTTCGTGATGCTTCATCTTTCTTTTTTTTAGCCAAAAAAACCGCAAAAGCATGCAGTTTTTAAGAGGTTACAATAGTCTTATTTTATTTTAATCCACCAATCATTTCTTCTGGTTTTACCCATTCGTCATATTGTGCTTCGGTAACATACCCCAAACGAACAGCTTCTTCTTTTAAGGTGGTCCCATTTTCATGGGCTGTATTTGCAATTTCAGCAGCTTTGTAATAGCCTATTTTCGTATTTAAAGCAGTCACTAACATTAATGAATTATTTAATAATTCTGTAATTCTTTTGTGATTTGGTTCAATACCGGCAACACAGTTTATATCAAAAGAGAGGCAGGCATCTCCAATTAGCTGCGCCGATTGTAAAACATTTGCTGCCATCATTGGTTTAAAAACATTCAATTCATAATGTCCTTGAGTTCCTCCTACCGTAACTGCAACATCATTTCCCATTACTTGTGCACATACCATTGTGATGGCTTCCACCTGCGTGGGATTTACCTTTCCAGGCATAATAGAAGAACCGGGTTCATTCGCGGGAATCATAATCTCTCCAATTCCAGACCTTGGTCCAGAGGCCATCATTCTAATGTCATTGGCTATTTTATTTAAAGAGACGGCTATTTGCTTTAAAGCACCATGTGTTTCTACAAAAGCATCGTGCGCAGCCAAAGCCTCAAACTTGTTTTCTGCCGTAATAAATGGCAATCCTGTAAACTCAGCAATATATTTTGCTACCAGTACATCATATCCTGCAGGAGTATTTAACCCAGTGCCCACTGCGGTGCCTCCTAAAGCTAATTGAGCGAGGTGCTCCAAAGTATTATTCAATGCCTTCAATCCAAAGTTTAACTGCGCTACGTAGCCAGAAAATTCTTGCCCTAAGGTCAATGGTGTTGCGTCCATAAGATGCGTACGTCCTATTTTAACCACAGTAGCAAAGGCCAGTGATTTTGCTTTAAGCGTATCTCTTAATTGCGTAATTCCAGGAATTGTATTTTCAATAATTTTTTTATAAGCAGCAATGTGCATGCCTGTTGGAAAGGTGTCGTTTGATGATTGGGACTTATTGACATCGTCATTTGGTTGAATTGTTTTCTCTCCTTCACCAATAACTTTCCCAGAAATTTCGTGCGCTCTGTTGGCAATTACTTCGTTCACATTCATATTTGATTGTGTGCCAGATCCCGTTTGCCAAATAACTAGTGGAAATTGATCATCTAATTTTCCATCTAAAATTTCATCACACACTTGTGCGATTAAATCTCTTTTTTCTGCGGATAAAACGCCTAATTCTGTGTTCGTAAAGGCTGCTGCTTTTTTTAAATAAGCAAATCCGTAAACAATTTCCAACGGCATAGAACCTGCAGCACCAATTTTAAAATTATTGCGAGAGCGTTCGGTTTGTGCTCCCCAATATTTATCTGCCGGGACTTCTACATTCCCCATCGTGTCTTTTTCAATTCTATACTTCATGTGTTTGTTTTTATATTTTTAAACGGTCTTCTGTGCTTTGCTATTTTTTATTTTTATCCCTGATAAAAATTCAAAGGTGCCCGTTTCGTTTTAATACATTGCAATACTCAGCGCCACAAATTTACAAAAAACTAAGTAAAAATGATCTGAACAAAACGGATTAAATTCTTTTGGAAAATTTTGAATTTAGCAAGTGAAATTTGAAAATATGTCTTATTTTTGCAGCAACAATTATTAAATAATTTAAAAATGTTAGATTTTTCTCAATTTTCAGGATTGGTTTTATTCATGTTTATATTTACAGCTGGTTTTTGGTTGTTGATTTTTTTATTAACATTTGTAGTTCCTTATTGGATTGGTGGTACTGTTTGGGAAAACTTAAAGTTAAAGAAAGAAGCAAAAAAGGCTGCAGAAGG
>DPRC01000072.1 GCA_003537695.1 Polaribacter sp. | reverse complement strand
CGTTACACTAAAATACACCCGATTTCCATTGGTTGGATTTGGAAACATTTTAAAAGATTCAAAAGCAATTGCACTTGTGCTTAAAGTTGAGGTGTGACTTCCAATATCTTCAACATTGTCTTTTGGAAACTCATCCCATTCACTTCTTGAATAGGTGGTATTAGGTTCTGAAACGTTAGCCATTCTTCTTAAGGTCATATCCGCGAAATTTTTAGCTGTTTCTCCCAAAACACCAACAATATCAATCAGAACGCCATTTTTAAATAAACCGACTGCGTCATTACCATTCCAATTTATAGGAGAGCTATTAGGGTGAATTAAATCAGCTTGATTATTTAACTCTTGAGAATCAGCTAAAGAATTTATTACAACAAAAACATCACCCGTCGTTATACTTTCAACAGAACCACTATTTAAAGCAAGTTCATCTATCCAGTCACCACCACCGTTTGATTGTTTTTTTATTGAATAGCCAGTTAAGTCGACCGCAGAACTTGTTAAGTTAACGATTTCAATGGCTTTATTATAACCACCACCTTCTACATACTCAGAGAAAAACAATTCATTAATACCGTTAGAACTTCCATCAGTTGTTGTAATGTTGACTGGAGCACTTTGTTCAGATTCATTATCCGCCGCATCTTTAGCAGAAACAGTTATACTATATGTGGTAGAAACTGTTAAACCTGTTAGAGTGTAAAATAAGTCGGCTGTTGATGCTATCAATTCTGTATTAACAAAAACCTTATATCCAGTTGCGGCAGTATCATCGTCCGCTAAATTCCAATTTATTTTAAATGCTGTTCCAGAAATATTACTTCCTGTAATATTAGTTGGAGCTAAAGGTGCAGAAGTATCCACAGTTGTAGAACTATTTAAAACAATACTTTTTTCGGATTTATTATTAGCTAAATCTCTTGCTTCAATTTCTATAGCATATTGGGTATCAGGAGTCAGTTCTATTAATTGAAAACTGCTATTCGTTGTTTGAAATACTAAAACATTATCGATATAAATACTATATCCAGTAACTCCAACATTATCTTCAGAAGGATTCCATTCTATATCGATGGATGTTGTTGTTTGGTTACTAGCTGTAACATTATCAGGTTGAGAAGGAGCAACGTCGTCGTCACTTGATATTCCCCATAAGTCTTCTGCATTATCGTTACCTCCCCAAATAATAGTTGCTAAATAAGGGTTGTCTATAAATGGGTTTCTGTTTCCTTGGGCAGCAGAATTATTTGTGTTTTCGTGATATTCATTTCTCGCAACTTCAATGGCAGATACTGGGTCGTCTACATTCCATTTTAAAAATAGATCTATCATAGCATCTTGTGTTAAACTGCTGTCACCAATACCAACGTTAGTTGGCAAACATATAGCATCGTATCGAACATACATATACATCATCATCCTTGCAACATCTCCTTTCCATTCATCACCAGGATACCAACCATTATTAGAAACACCAGAATTCCCTGAACCTTCAGCAAAACGTTTATTTCCTCTTGAACTATTAGTTGGCTTATCAACAGGTCTTAAAGAGTGGGCATCTTGTCCAGGTATAGTTGATGTAGTTATATTTGGAGTTCCAAGTGATTGAGGATAAACATGTTCTCTGTTCCAAACAAAACTTCCATTGCTACCATTATCTTGTAATGAATTACTTCTAGTCCTATCATTTGTGTCATCTTGATCGTTACCTGCTTCCCATCCATAAATTAAAATGACTTCGTCAGTATTATTTGGATTGGCATCTGTAATTTTAGAAGCAGTCCAAATATCAGGTGTGTATTTTAAAAAATTAGTATGGGTTTGAGTTATTTTAGTAGAAAGCGCATTTTTTAATGCTGAACCTGTTAAATTTAAGTCTACGTCATTGTAATAGGATTGTTGCGAAAAACCACTAAAAATTAGCGAGAAAAAAGCAACTATTAACGATATTTTTTTCATAATTTTATTTTTTAATTAATCTTCTTTGCAGGTTTATTAAGCGCTTTGAGCGTTATTGTTTTCTTTCTAGCAATGCCATATAGAATCCGTCAAATCCAGAAACATGTGCTAAAACTTTTTTGTCCGAAACAAATGTAAACTCTTTTCCAGCTTCTGATGTTAAAAAAATCTTAACTTGTTCTTGGTTCTCTGAAGGCAATACAGAGCAAGTTGCATAGACCATCTTCCCACCGGGCTTTAACATAGCAGCATATTGTTGTAAAATTTCCTGCTGTATTTTTTTAATATTTTCTATAAATTCAGGTTGTAGCTTCCATTTTGAATCTGGATTTCTGCGCAGAACTCCCAAGCCAGAGCAGGGAGCATCTATTAAAATTCGATCTGCTTTGCCATGTAGTTTTTTAATAGGTTTTGTTGAATCAATTACACGCATATCAATATTATGCGCTTTGTTTCTTTTCGCTCTAACCTTTAGCTTACGGAGTTTACTTTCATAAATATCCATTGCAATAATTTGTCCCTTGTTTTCCATGAGCGCAGACAAATGCAATGTTTTACCACCCGCACCAGCGCATGTATCAATTACTTTCATACCCGGTTTTACGTCTAAATACGCCGCTACCAACTGAGAGGAGGCATCTTGAACTTCAAAAAACCCGTTGTGAAAAGCTTCTGTTTTAAAAACATTTGCTCTTTCGGGCAAAATTAATGCATCTGGATGATTGGGAACAAATTCGGTTACTACATTTTCTGCATGTAATTTTTTCTTAAGTATTTCTTTAGAAACATTTAAGGTATTTGTTCTTAAAATAACGTTTGCTTGCACATTTAAAGCCGCAATTTCTTTGGTCCACAATTCTTCTCCCAATTCTTTAGCACACATTTCATCCATCCAATCGGGAATCGATTCTCTGAATTTTCGGGTTCTAGAAAGCTCGTCAAAGCGCCCCTTAATTTTTCTTTCTGGCACATCGCCTACCTGGTTCCAGTCCGGAAGCGCAATTCCTCTTAGAATACACCAAACAGAAAATAAACGCCAAATGTTATCGCGATCATAGGGTGCCTTTACTTCAGCAATTTCAGCATATAATCGATTCCAACGTACAATATCGTAAATTGTTTCTGCAACAAACTTGCGATCTCTTGCGCCCCAGCGTTTGTCGCGCTTCAGTGCTTTTTCTACAGCTTTGTCCGCATAAACACCTTCGTTAAATATATCTCTAATGCTGTCTATTACTGCAAAAGTTAAATTTCTATGTAATCTCATTTTATTTTATTATGGGTTGCAAATATACATATAAGTAGGAGGTGTGCAATTTAAAAGTTGTTTAGAAAAACCTTTGGTTTACAAGCGCTTAAAACCTTTTTTTTTAAAACACAATAAATAACAATTTAATTCTTTTTTTAATCTGATTTTATTATTTTTGAATACTAGAAAAAATCAAGTTGAATTTAAATTACCCAATTACATATATCGAGGGAATTAGTGTACAAAGAGCAACGCTTTTGTACACGGAATTGGGCTTGAAAACATGCAACGATCTGCTTAATTTCTTTCCTTTTCGCTACATTGATAAAACTACATTTCATGCCATCAAAGATTTGCAACCAAATTCTTCAGAAGTGCAAATTGTAGGGCGTATTACCCGAATAAATTCAATAGCACAAAAAAGGGGTAGTCGTTTAGTCGCTACCTTTCAGGATGCTACGGGAAGTATGGAATTGGTTTGGTTTAAAGGACAGAAATGGCTCAAAGACTCTCTGAAAGTAAATGAGCCTTATGTTGTCTATGGAAAACTCAACCACTACAACGGGAGTTTTAGCATTCCACATCCTGAATTAGAATTGTTTAGTGCTTATAAAAAAAAGTTACAGACAAAAATGCAGCCCGTCTATCACGCTACCGAAAGGCTCATCAATGCGGGGGTTTCCAATAGAATGATGGGAAACTATGTACAGCGTTTGTTGGAACAGTTTTATGATAGTATTCAAGAAAATTTATCACAAGATATTTTAGATGCTTTTAAATTTATATCTAAACGAGAAGCACTTTTAAACGCACATTTCCCTAAAAGTCAGGAACAGCTTACAAAAGCAGAAAACCGATTAAAATTTGAAGAATTATTTTTTATTCAGTTGCAATTATTGCGAAAGAAGCTCATCAATAAAACGAAAATAAAAGGGGTAGTCTTCGAAAAAGTAGGGACTATTTTTAATGATTTTTATACAAATAGACTGCCATTTGATTTGACAAATGCGCAAAAAAGAGTTTTGAAAGAAGTTCGTAAGGATGTAGCTTCAGGGGCGCATATGAACCGCTTGCTGCAGGGAGATGTAGGGTCTGGAAAAACGATTGTTGCTATTTTAGCGATGCTTTTGGCCATAGACAATGGTTTTCAGGCAACGATTATGGCACCCACAGAAATATTGGCAAATCAGCATTTTATTGCAGTTTCAGAATTGGTAGCGGGGATGGACCTTAAGGTTGCTATTTTAACGGGTTCTGTAAGAACTAAAAAGAGAAGAGAGATTCATGCAGGTTTAGAAGATGGTACTTTAGATATATTGATTGGTACGCATGCCTTATTGGAGGATAAAGTACAATTTAAAAATTTAGGCATTGCTGTTATTGATGAGCAGCATAGATTTGGAGTAAAGCAACGCGCTAAGTTATGGGCTAAGAATGAATTACCCCCACATATTTTAGTGATGACGGCAACCCCAATTCCTAGAACCTTGGCCATGTCTGTATACGGAGATTTGGATATTTCTGTTATTGACGAACTGCCCCCTGGAAGAAAGGAAGTAAAGACGGTGCATCGTTTTGATAGCAATCGTTTGTCTGTTTTTAAATTCATGAAAGATGAAATTAACAAAGGAAGACAGGTCTATTTGGTATATCCATTAATTGAAGAGTCTGCGGTGATGGATTATAAAGATTTAATGGATGGCTATGAGAGCGTGTCCAGAGAGTTTCCATTGCCAAAATATCAAATTAGTATTGTACACGGTAAAATGAAACCTGCAGACAAAGAGTTTGAAATGCAACGTTTTGTAAAGGGAGAAACACAAATTATGGTTGCCACAACAGTGATCGAAGTGGGTGTAAATGTGCCCAACGCCAGTGTAATGATTATTGAAAGTTCAGAACGATTTGGACTCTCACAATTGCATCAATTACGCGGTCGCGTTGGACGAGGAGCAGATCAAAGTTACTGTATTCTATTGTCTAGTTTTAAATTATCACCAGAGGCAAAGACCCGTCTGAAAACAATGGTGGAGACTACAGATGGTTTTAAAATTGCGGAGGTGGACCTAAAGTTAAGAGGCCCTGGAAATATTATGGGAACACAGCAGAGTGGTGTTTTAGATCTTAAAATTGCCGATGTAGTAAAAGATTCTAAAATTTTGGTAGCTGCTAGGAATACTGCAATTTCCTTGTTACAAGAAGACGAGAATTTAGCGAAGGAAGAAAATATTTTAATAAAAAAAGCTTTTATTCAAATGACAAAGTCTTCTAAAATTTGGTCTAATATTAGTTAAGTTTCTTGTCTTTTATAATTTTTGAATACGAATCTTTAATTCGAGATGAAGTTAGAGACGCACAATTTTTTGAACGGTATAATTGTTTAAGTAATTTTTTATAATGATTTTTGCTAATTCCTTGTCCTCGATAGGAGTAAGTACCGCCTTTAGAATGTCGATATTATTTTCTTGGTGTGCTAAATTAGTATATCCATACCCAAAAACTTGATTATTTTCTATAAGAATAAGCGCATGCTCTTCGGTTTCTCTCCCTTTTTCTAAAATAATAAAATCATCATTGTTAAAGTCATTTAATACCGGCTTTCTTTTTTTCTTAATATTATATTTTGGAGCAAGCGCTTCTAATTGTAGATAATATTTTAAACGGGTAAAGAGTTCATTTCCTGTTTTTTCAAACGTAATAGAAACTGCTCTTTCTTGAATTTTCAAAGCTCTTTTTGTTTCTTTCAAAAATAATTTATTTACTTCCGACTTTACATTTTTTCCACGCCCTAAAAATAGTATTTTTCCATTTTTATCATGGACGTAAAACAGCCCTATATCTTTTGGGACTGCAGCTATTAATTTCTGAAGTCTTTCTTTTTCAATTCGCTGATCATGGTATTTTACGAAATCCTGTATGATTGCTTTTGTACTGTCTTTTTCTAAAAGTAGCTTAAAAAGCTGCACTGTAGCTAAAGCATCTCCAGAGGCGCGATGCCTATCTGTCATGGGTATTCCTAATGCCTTTGTCAGTTTCCCGAGACTATAAGAAGGTTGGTCTAAAATTAATTGTTTGCTTAGTTCTACGGTACACAGTGTATTTCTGTTAAAGTCATAACCCAATCTGTCAAATTCGGTACTTAAAATTCGATAGTCAAAAGTGGTGTTGTGTGCAACTAAAGTACAGTCTTTTGTAATTTCGATAACTCTTTTGGCTATTTCGTAAAATTTAGGTGCATTTTGTAGCATTTTGTTATTGATACCTGTGAGTCTCACAACAAATTGCTGAATTTCTTTTTCTGGGTTTACCAAACTAATAAATTGATCTACAATTTTATGCCCGTCAAATTTATAAATGGCAATTTCTGTAATGCCTTCTTCATTAAATTTCCCCCCGGTAGTTTCAATGTCTAATATCGCGTACAAATTCTTTCTTCTTAGGATGTAAATTTACGAACTATAATTTCTATTACCAAAAATTGAGCTTCCTACTCGTATCATAGAACTCCCATTTTTTATTGCCAAATTATAGTCACCACTCATTCCCATAGAAAGTGTCTCAAGTTGGCAGTTGGAAGTAGCTGTTTTTGTTTTGTGTAATTGAAAAAAACTATTTAGAGATGCAAACTCTTCGTTCAATTGTTTTTGGTCATCGGTAAATGATGCCATCCCCATAAAGCCAACAATTTTTATATTTTCTAATTCTTTAAACTCTGGGTTTTTCAAAAGCTGTTCTATTTCGTCAAAAGACAACCCGAATTTCGTCTCTTCTTGTGCTATTTTTGCCTGTAACAGGCAAGAAATAATTCGGTTGTGTTTTTTTGCTTGCTTATTAATTTCTTTCAAGGTTTTAAGTTTGTCTATTCCATGAATTAAATTCACGAAGTGGGCCATATACTTTACTTTGTTGCTTTGTAAATGACCAATCATATGCCATTGAATATCTTTTGGGAGTGCCTCAAACTTTTCAGCCATTTCCTGTATTTTATTTTCACCAAATACGCGCTGACCACCGTCATAGGCTTCTTGTAGATCAGAAATAGGTTTGGTTTTAGAAACAGCTACCAATGTTACGTTTGCTGGAATTGATTTAATTATTTCTTGTATGTTTTTTTGTATTTCCATTTTGTTTTTTTATTAAAAGCCTTTTCAAGTGCAATAGTCCTATCCGTGTTAAAACTCATAAATAGTCAAAGCACTTCTTAGTTTTGGCTCTATATACGTAGTTTTTGGTGGCATTAACAAGCCTGCATCTACAATTTCTTTAAGTTCTTTTACATGGGTTGAGCACATCCCGAAAGAAACTTTAAAAGCGCCGGTATCCACTTTTGTTTTTAGTTCCATACCATTCGATTTGTTTTGAGAATATACGATTTTAGAATCATCTCTAATATCATCGATGCCTAAAAGTGGTTTTAAAACGGTAGTGTATAGAATTTGAGCATCTAATTTACTAAGGACATCTGTAAAGGTATAGCCCGCTTCTTTCAAATTTAAAGCATAAAACTCGCCTTCTAAATACATGCTAAAAGCGTGCTTTTTGGACGGTTTATAAAAAGCTTGACCGTGATTTTTAATAGTGAAATAAGGTTTTAAAGCATCTAAGAATTCTTGTGGACTAAGACCATTTAGATCTTTTACAAAGCGATTGAACTCATAAATACTCAATGTACTTTCTGCTACTAAATAACTCATGAAAAAGTTATATGCTTCGGTTCCTGTATGCTTTGCGTTTTCTTTTTTTAATCTTTCGGCTAACAAGCAGGAAGCTGACGAGCGGTGGTGACCGTCCGCAATATATAGCGTGTCAATCTCTTCAAAGGCACTTGTTATTTTTTTAATATCGGATGCATCTGTTACCACCCAAAGTACGTGCATGTCTTCATTTGCGGTTGTAAATTCATAGTTCGCTTTGTATTCCGAATATTTTTCAAGGATGCCAGTAATTTTAGCATTGTCGGGATATGATAATAAGACCGGTTCTGAAGTAAAGCCCGTATTGTGTAAATAGTTCTCAAATAATAACTCTCTTTGTTTAAGAGTTCCTTCGTGTTTTTTTATAGTATTGTTCAAACAGTCTTCAACAGCGCTCGCAGCAATTATTCCACAAAATGATTTTGAAGCCGTTGTTTTTTTATAAATATAAAAAGCTGGTATTTTATCTTGTGTGAAAATTTTTTGCTCTTTAAAATCTGCATATTGTTTTTGTACCAGTTTAAAACGTTCTTTTTCACTGCGTTCTTTTTTTGGATCGATGTAAGCAGGAGTGGTTACATGTAAAAAAGAATAGGGATTGCGCGCCAATTTAGAACTCAGCATTTCCGGAGTATAAACAGCGTGTGCTTTAGACGACACTTGGGCTACTTTGTCTCCTGTCGCTCGCACTGCTTTAAAAGGTTTTACAAAGGCCATATATTAGCGTAAAAGCTGAATAACTTGTTGTGCCAGTGCAATTCCATTTCTTTCTTCGGTCTCTTTTGTAGCGCCTCCAATGTGGGGTGTTAAAGAGATTTCTGGATTCATTAACAATTGAACTGCAGGCGTTGGTTCTGTTTCAAACACGTCCAAACCAGCAAACTGTACTTTACCGCTTTCAATGGCTTTTACAAGGTCTACTTCATGTAAAATACCACCACCAGCAGTATTTATAATTCCCACGCCATCCTTCATTTTTTTAATATCATCTTCTTTGATGATATAGCCATCCTGTGCAGGTATGTGTAAAGAAATAAAGTCAGCTTCTTTTAAAACGGCATCTTTTGAAATGGTTTCAATATTGATGGTCACTTTCTGTCCGTTAAAAAAATCAACGGTTATGGGCGCACTTGGAATCTTTTCATCTGTTGCAATTACGTTCATTCCTAAGCCTAAACCAATTTTAGCAACTGCTTGTCCAATATTTCCAAAACCGACTAAACCCATAGTCTTGCCTCTTAATTCGATGCCTTCACTGAACGCCTTTTTCAATTCTTTAAAACGAGAATCTCCTTCTAAAGGCATCTCCCTGTTGGAAGCATGCAAGAATCTTACCAGTCCAAATAAATGTGCAAAAACCAACTCAGCAACCGCATTTGCTGCAGCCTCGGGAGCATTTATAACATGCAAGCCTTGATCTTGTGCATAGGAAACATCAATATTGTCTAGGCTTCCATCGCTACATCCAATTAATTTAATACTCGGACAGGAGTCTATAAGTTCTTGCCCTACTTGGGTTGCACTTTTTACGAAAAGCGCATCAATATTATGTTCATTGATATACTTTTCTAACTGATTTTGAGCAACTTTTGTTGTTATTACTTCAAATCCTTTTTTTTCTAAAGCATCAATTCCGCTTTGAGAAATTCCGTCGTTTGCTAATATTTTCATCTGTTTGTATCTACTCCTTTCCAAAGAAAGAAATTTTTATTTTTTGTTTATTTTAATTTTAAACCTTCAAAGGTTTAAAATACTTTTTACTGGAACGCATTTACGGTCGCATTTAGGCCTGTTCGTTTTCTAGTGCTTGCATTACATCCACTAAAACTTGCACACTGTGCAATGGAAGTGCATTGTACATGCTTGCCCGATACCCTCCAACACTTCTATGTCCATTTAAACCATTGATTCCTGCAACCTTCCATAAGGCATCAAATGGAGCTGCTAAAGCGGGATCTGTCAAGTTAAAAGTAGCGTTCATGGTACTTCTATCTTCTTTGGCTACAATTCCCTTGAATAGCGGATTTCTATCAATTTCAGCATACAAAAGTGCTGCTTTCTTATTATTTACTTCTTCTATAAATGAAATTCCACCGATATCTTTCAACCATTGTAAATTCAACATAGAAACATACACTGCAAATACAGCAGGTGTATTGGCCATACTTTCTTT
>DPRC01000050.1:3738-7702 GCA_003537695.1 Polaribacter sp. | reverse complement strand
TCTGGCGCTGATTGTGCTTTGTACCGTTATTTAAAATAACACAATTTAGAAAAGTAAATTCTTGTTTGTTAAAATTCTTATTCTTAAATTCACTTTCAATTAAAGATTTAAATCTTTAGACTTATTTATGCAATATACTGCCTCCATAGAAGAAGAAAATAAAGAAATTGCGCGCAGATACAAAGATCTGCTAAAAGGAACCTATGAAGTTTTGTCTGTTGCAGATAAGAAGTTAATTAGAAAAGCCTTTGGAATTGCTGTGGATGCGCATTCTGAACAACGCAGAAAAACAGGAGAACCTTATATTTTCCATCCCATTGCGGTCGCCAAAATTGTTGCCATGGAAATTGGCTTGGGAGCTACCTCTATTGCAGCAGCACTGCTGCACGATGTTGTAGAGGATACTTCGTATACTACCAACGACATGGAGCAGTTGTTTGGAGAAACAATTGCACGTATTGTGAGTGGACTCACAAAAATTTCACGTTTAAACAAAGAGCAAGATGCTTCTATACAAGCAGAGAACTTCAGGAAAATGCTCTTGACTTTAAATGACGATGTGCGTGTTATTTTAATTAAAATTGCAGATAGGCTTCACAATATGCAAACGATGGATGCAATGCCAGCGCATAAGCAAGTAAAGATTGCTTCCGAAACCTTATATATTTATGCGCCTTTAGCGCATCGATTGGGCTTGTATAATATTAAAACAGAATTAGAAGATTTAGGCTTAAAGTATACAGAGCCAGAGGTGTTTAACGATATTGTTACCAAAATAAAAGAAAGTAAACAAGAACAACAAAAGTACTTAGAAACCTTTGCAGAAACCTTAAAAGAAGGGCTTGATAAAGAAAACTTCAATTATGAGGTAAAAGGCCGTTTCAAATCCATCTATTCGATTCGTAGAAAAATGCGAAAACAGAACGTTACTTTTGAGGAAGTATACGACAAATATGCCATCCGAATTATCTATACACCTACCTCCGATGACGACAAGTTTGATGCATGGAAAATTTATACGATTGTAACGGATTATTTTAAGCCCAACCCTACTCGATTGCGAGATTGGATTTCTCAACCCAAGACAACAGGCTATGAAGCGCTGCATATTACCGTGGTAGGTCCAGATGCCCAATGGGTAGAAGTCCAAATTCGCTCTGCCAGAATGAATGAAATTGCAGAAAAAGGATACGCCGCACATTTTAAATACAAACAAGGAAATACAAATGAGAGCGGCTTAGAATCTTGGTTAAATAGATTGAAAGAATCTTTAGAGAATCAGAGCTTGAATGCGGTTGATTTTGTTGAGGAATTTAAGTTGAATTTATATTCCAAAGAAATTTATGTTTTTACTCCCAAGGGAGAACTAAAGTCATTGCCTAAAGATGCATCCGCATTAGATTTTGCTTTTACCATTCACACAGATGTAGGGTTAAAATGTAGAGGCGCGAAGGTAAACGGAAAGTTAGTGCCTTTGAGTCATACCTTAAAGAGTGGAGATCAAATAGAAGTGATTACCACTGCCAATAATAAACCCAATGCAAGATGGTTGGACTTTGTAATAACAGCCAGGGCAAAGACTAAAATAAGAATTGCTTTAAAAGACGAGGAAAAACTAATTTCTGAGGAGGGGAAAGCTATTTTAGCCCGAAAATTACGCCATTTAAAGATTCCTTTTAATGAAAAAACAATCAATGAACTGGTCAATTTTTTTAAAATAAGAACAAGTTTTGATCTGTTTTTTAGAGTGGGAAACGGCGCAATAGACAATACAAAATTAAAAGCCTTTGTGGCTCAGCGGAATAGCACCATTCTAAATTTCTTTAAAACTAAGTTAAGACGCGCACCTTCCTTTCAAAAAGAGAGTGTTGGTGCTAATGAGATAACAAGTACCTATGATGCTTTAGTTTTTGGGAAGGAAGAAGAAAAATTAGACTACAAGCTGTCCCAATGTTGCAACCCAATACCAGGAGACAAGGTTTTTGGTTTTTTAACAATCAACGAAGGCATAAAAATTCATAAAAAAAACTGCCCAAATGCTATTTTATTGCAGTCTAACTATGCGTACCGTATCATGCTAGCGAAATGGATCGATTCTACAAAACAAGACTTTAAAGTAATTTTACATATCAGTGGTGCAGACAATACGGGCATTATAAACAGTCTTACAAAAATTATTTCCAGTAATATTGGAGTATTTATTAACAGCATCAATATTGCTGCAAATGAAGGTGTTTTTGACGGTAAAATAAGTCTTAGTGTAAAGAATAGCGGGCAGTTAGATAAGCTGATGAAAAGTATTCGAAAAGTTGATGGCGTTAAAAAAGTAGACCGTGTTAATAGTTTATAAATAACATCTTAGAAAAAAAGGAATTTAATCAGAAATAACATTAAATTTGTCTTACATAAAATTTTAAGAAAATGAGTAATTCTCTTGAAAATCAAGAAATAGTAAAAAAAGTATTTACATCCTATCTAGAGGAAAACAAGCACAGAAAAACACCTGAGCGCTATGCAATTCTTCAGGAAATTTACGATGCTGATGAACATTTTGATATAGAGTCCCTCTACATTAAGATGAAAAACAAGAACTATAGAGTTAGTAGAGCAACGCTGTACAACACAATTGAAATTTTGTTGCATTGTGGATTGGTTCGAAAGCACCAGTTTGATGGCCAATCGATGGCACGATACGAAAAAAGTTACTTTGATAAAAACCATGATCACGTAATTTTCACAGACACAGGAGAAGTAAAAGAATTCTGTGACCCTAGAATTCAGGTGATAAAGAAAACGATTGAAGAAGTTTTTGATATCGACATTCAAAATCACTCACTTTACTTTTACGGAACAAAAAAGAAACACTCTTAAAGAACAAACAACACAAACAACACTCCCATAAAAATTGGGAAAACAAATTACACAACTAATGGCGGTAGATTTATTACTCGGATTGCAATGGGGAGACGAAGGAAAAGGTAAAATTGTAGACGTTTTAACTACGAACTATGACATTATTGCACGTTTTCAAGGAGGTCCAAACGCGGGACATACTCTAATTTTTGATGGGCACAAACACGTTTTACACACGATTCCTTCCGGAATTTTTCATAAAACAGCGCTCAATGTTGTGGGTAATGGTGTTGTGATAGATCCTGTTATCTTTAAAAAAGAGTTGGAGAATTTAGACAAACACCAAATTGACTATACCTCTAAATTATTAATTTCTAGAAAAGCACATTTAATTCTACCGACGCATCGCTTGTTGGATGCAGCGTCAGAAGCATCTAAAGGGAAAGCAAAAATTGGCTCTACTTTAAAAGGAATTGGTCCTACTTATATGGATAAAACCGGAAGAAACGGAATGCGTGTTGGAGATCTAGAACTAGAAAACTGGAAAGAAAAATACCATGCTTTAACGGCAAAACATTTAGGGATGTTGGATTACTTTAATATTGAAATTGAATATGATCTAGACGAATTAGAGGCAGAATTTGATAGAGGAATCGACAAACTAAGAACCTTACAATTTATTGATAGTGAAGAGTTTTTAAACCAAGCTATTAAAAATAAAAAAACCATTTTAGCAGAAGGCGCACAAGGATCATTATTGGATATTGATTTTGGAACCTATCCCTTTGTTACTTCATCAAATACCACAGCAGCAGGAGCTTGTACTGGTCTAGGGGTAGCCCCAAACAGAATTGGTGACGTTTTTGGAATTTTCAAAGCCTATACAACACGGGTAGGTTCCGGTCCTTTTCCTACAGAGTTATTTGACAAAGATGGAGAAGATATGGCAAGAATAGGTCATGAATTTGGAGCTACAACAGGAAGAGCAAGAAGATGCGGTTGGTTAGACTTAGTGGCATTAAAATATGCAGTAGATGTCAACGGAGTTACCAAATTAATGATGATGAAAGGAGATGTACTTTCAGGATTTGATACTTTAAAAATCTGTACT
>DPRC01000050.1:355-3460 GCA_003537695.1 Polaribacter sp. | reverse complement strand
AATTAATGATGATGAAAGGAGATGTGCTTTCAGGATTTGATACTTTAAAAATCTGTACTTCTTACAATTACAAAGGAGAAAAAATTACGCATCTACCCTATAATATAGAACCACAAAATGTTTCTGTAAACTATTCGGAGTTTAAAGGTTGGGATGAAGATTTAACAAAAATGACATCCGCAGAACAATTGCCAAAGAATCTTATGGATTATGTTGCTTTTATTGAAAAAGAAACAGGTGTTCCTGTTTCAATTGTTTCTGTTGGACCCGACAGAAAACAAACAATTGTAAGGTAATAGAAAACCCTTTTAAATAATAAAAAGCATCTTTTAGAATTCTAAAAGATGCTTTTTTAATTTCCAAACGATGGTCATCTGTTAATTTTTTCTTTTCTTTCCTAAGAAGAAATAATCTTTCTGTATTTTTGTTAAAAATAGGATCTTTTGAAAAAAATTATAACTGCTACTTTTCTTTTTATTTGTCTTGTTAATTTTTCGCAATCTAAAAAGATGACCTATGTTGCCGAAGTGCAATATGTAGATGAAGAGAAGTTTCCTGGAGCAACGGTATTGCTAGGAAATGTGAAAATGATGCATGCTGGTGCTATATTAACTTGCAAGCAAGCACTATTTTACCAAAAGCAAAATTTTTTTAAAGCATTACAAGATGTGGTTATCAAGCAAGGCGACACCATCACACAGACAAGTGATTACTTAGATTACGATGCCAATTCACAACAAGTATTATCTTGGGGAAATGTAGTTTTAAAAGACCCTGAAATGACCTTAACTTCAGATACGTTGCAATTCGACCGTCTGAATCAAAAATTATACTATCAAAGTTTTGCAACGATTAAAGACGCAACAAATACACTAAAAAGTAAAAATGGGAATTATTATCTTGAAACAAAAAAATTCACAGCAACCACGCGTGTAACTGTTGTAAATCCCGAGCATCATTTGGCCTCAAATCATCTGGACTATTACACCAATTCTGGTTTGACCTATCTATACGGCCCCTCTACGATTACCAATACCCAAAATGACAATAGAATTTATTGTGAACGCGGATTCTATAATACAAAAACTGATATTTCCTATTTTGTAAAAGAAGCAAAATTATATTTGAAAGAAAGAACCGTTGAAGGAGATAGTTTATACTATGACAAGAAAAGAGGTTTTGCTTCCGCTACCAATAACATTCAAGTTATAGACACTGTAAAGAATTTTGTTACGCGGGGAAATTATGCAGAAATATTTGAAGAAAAAGATTCACTTTTCATTATCAAAAGAGCTGTTGCCATTAGTATTGTAGAAAAAGATTCTACCTTTATTCACGGAGACACCTTGGTAGTTACTGGCATTCCAGAAGAACGAATCGTGCGAACGTATCACAACGTCAAAATTTATAAGTCTGACTTGCAGGGAAAATGTGATTCTTTGCACACGGACCAACAAAGTGGGATTACAAAAATGTTTAGAAACCCTGTTTTGTGGTCAGATGGCAATCAAATTACTGGAGATACCATTCACCTAATTTCCGATATTAACACCGAACAATTAGACTCTCTAAAAGTACTAAATAATGCTTTTATCGTATCCAAAGATTCGCTGTCTATCGACGAATACAACCAAATAAAAGGAAGAAATATGTTTGGTAAATTTATAGCAAATAAACTCGATCTACTTTTAGTCAAAGGAAATGCAGAATCTCTTTATTACAATAGAAGTGAGGAAACAGGTGCTATAGAAACCATTACCAAAGAAATCTCTAGCAATATAGAATTTACACTAGAAAAAGGACAAATTATATCCATGAAGTATTTGAAATCTTCTGATGGAAAAACACATCCACCTTCCCAATTCCCCGAAGATGAGACAACATTAAAAGGGTTTGTTTGGAGGGCTGAAGAACAACCAAAGACAAAAAATGATATTTTCTCTAAGCATAAAGGAGAAGATCTTCCTGAAAAGAAAGAAAAAAAGAGTAGCAAAGCTTTGTTGAGAGCGGAGCCTAAAAAAACAGTAAAGAAACTATAAGTTCACAATGAAAGATGATTTCTTTAAATACCAAGCACAAACATCTCCCCATCCGTTAGCCATAGAAATTTCTCATGCGAAGGGAAGCTATATACATGACACCTCTGGAAAGGCCTATTTAGACTTTGTAGCGGGTGTTTCTGCAAATAGTTTGGGTCATAATCATCCAAAGGTTTCTGAAGCTATTAAAAAGCAATTAGACAGCTATGCGCATGTTATGGTATATGGTGAGTTTATTCAAAAGCCACAGGTAGACCTTTGCAAATTATTGGCTAAAAACTCTCCTGAAAATTTAAACTCTGTATACATAACAAACTCTGGAACAGAAGCTACGGAAGGTGCCTTAAAGCTGGCAAAAAGAGTCACCAATAGAGCAGAAATTATTGCTGCTAAAAATTCCTACCATGGGAATACGATGGGTGCCATGAGTGTTTCTGGAGTAGAAAGACAAAATCAAGCGTTTAGACCACTAATACCTGGTACGCGATTTATAGCCTTTAATTGTAGCTTTTGTCTGAACCAAATCACAAAAAAAACAGCTGCTGTCATTTTAGAAACCATTCAAGGAGGTGCAGGTTTTATTGAGCCTAAAGATAATTTTCTACAAAAAGTGAAACAGCGATGCACTGAAATGGGTGCTCTTTTAATTTTGGATGAAATTCAAACAGGAATCGGGAGAACGGGAACTTTTTGGGGATTTGAGAATTACAATGTGACTCCTGACATCATTATTGCTGGAAAAGGATTGGGTGGTGGAATGCCCATTGGCGCATTTATTGCGAATCGCACCATGATGGCATTATTACAAGACAATCCTAAATTAGGTCACATCTCTACATTTGCAGGAAACCCTGTAATTGCTGCCGCAGGATTTGCCACCGTTACAGAAATTCTAAATCAAAATTTACTGTCAGAAAGTCTCCGTAAAGAACAAATTATTAGGGCACATTTAACACACCCAGCAATTCAAGAAATTCGAGGAAAAGGCTTAATGCTTGCTGCTATTGTTGATACGCCCGCGCTGGCGGCCCAAATTATACATGCCTGCTTAGACAACGGACTCATT
>DPRC01000050.1:0-236 GCA_003537695.1 Polaribacter sp. | reverse complement strand
AATTGCTGCCGCAGGATTTGCCACTGTTACAGAAATTCTAAATCAAAATTTACTGTCAGAAAGTCTCCGTAAAGAACAAATTATTAGGGCACATTTAACACACCCAGCAATCCAAGAAATTCGAGGAAAAGGCTTAATGCTTGCTGCCATTGTTGATACGCCCGCGCTGGCGGCCCAAATTATACACGCCTGCTTAGACAACGGACTCATTCTCTTTTTTCTCTTATTTGAAGGAA
>DPRC01000165.1:9237-13629 GCA_003537695.1 Polaribacter sp. | reverse complement strand
ATTAATAACTCAACCATGCCTGTTTCATAAGTACTAAAAAGAATTTATATTCCTTTTATTTTATTTGAAATAAAAACACAACAGCAATTACCTTTTAATATTTAAGATTGCATTCTGCAATATTGTCTCTGGCTTTTTACACGTTCCATTTACGCAGACATAAATAAAAGTTTCGGGGCCATTAAATTTATACGCTATTAGCGGTACTGTATTATTTTCCTTTAAAGTCCCTGCTATTAAAATATTGGGGAAATAGTTCCTAATCAGTTCCCTGTGCACTTCTAATGCATTTTCTCCAGCAATCACTACCTCGTAGAAAGGTTTTGAAAAATGAACCATTAAATGCATCCAATTGCTATAATTACCGGGATTTTTTAAAAGTGCCTCCTTTACGTTATTGAGCATCTGCTCTGCGGTCTTTAAGTACTTCTTATTACTATAATAATGCCCTAACTTAAAAAGGTTATTGGCAATAATAGAGTTAGAAGCGGGAATTACGCCATCAATTACCTCGTATTTTTTTGCAATTAAATTTTCATCTTTTTTAGATGTAAAATGAAACATTTTATTAGTTGCGTCAAAAAAATTAGTAAAGAGATACTCCGTTAACTCTTTTGCATGCAGCAGCCATTGCTCATCTAAAGTAACCTCGTATAGTGAAATTAAAGACTGTATTACGGTTGCATAATCCTCAGAATAGGCATTGATTGTACTGGCTCCACTCTTAAAATTCCGATTCAAACCACCCTCTTTCCTTTGTTGCGTATTCATCAAAAAGTTTGCATTTCTCAGCGCACTTTCTAAATAGGCTGCATCTCCAAAGGCGCGATAAGCGTCTATATATCCTTGCAGCATCAAAGCATTCCACGAGGTGAGTACCTTGTCATCTAAGCTGGGTTTACTCCTTTTATTTCTTGCTATTTTTAAGCTATTTTTCCAAATACTAATTGTTTCATTTAAGCCTTGTAATGAAAGCTTGTGTTTGAATGCAAAGGTTTCTTTTGATGTATTTCGTATCAATACGTATTTATCTTTCTCCCAAAAGCCAAAAGTATTGACGTTGTAAAATTCTTTGAACAACTCAAAGTCATTTTCGATACTTAATTGTAGTTCTTCTAAGGTCCACTTATAAAAAGCGCCTTCTTCTTTTTCTCCTATTTTATTTTTACTGTCTGCATCTAGAGAAGAATAAAATGCGCCATTTTCTGCCGTTAACTCTTCTTGCACAAAACGCAATGTCTCAGTGACTACCTCTTGGTACAAATTATTTTTTTCTTTTGAATATGCCTTCGCATACACACTTACCAATTGTGCATTGTCATACAGCATTTTTTCAAAATGCGGAATGTGCCATTTTTCATCTACTGAATATCTCGAAAATCCACCAGAAATTTGGTCATAAATGCCACCATATGCAATTTTTGTTAGTGCAGTATTTACATATTTATCTACAGACTTATCCTTAAATTGATAGCCGTACCGCACTAAAAAATCCAAAGAGTTTGGCATTGGGAATTTAGGAGCACCTTTAAATCCACCATAAATAGTATCTACTTGTGTTTTCCAAACAGCTACAGCTGCCACCGCTTCTGCCGCTGTAAATATTGGAGTCGCTTTATTCAAAGGAATTAACTGAGATTCTTGAATTCCTTTCGTTAGACTTTCTGCAAATTTGATGGCCTTCTCAGGCTGCTCTTTGTAGAGCTTAGAAATACTTATTAAAATTTTTGACCATTGTTCTTTTGGGAAATAAGTACCCCCAAAAATAGGCCGTCCATCGGGAAGTGCAATACAGTTTAAAGGCCAACCTCCGCTCCCTGTCATTAGTTGCACCGCATTCATATAGACTTTATCTACATCCGGCCGCTCTTCTCTGTCTACTTTAATACTGATGAAATTTGCATTCATAATCTCCGCAATAGAATCATTTTCAAAACTCTCTTCCTCCATTACATGACACCAATGGCACGCAGAGTAACCCACTGAAATAACCAGTAACTTATTTTCTTTTTTAGCGAGTGCTAAAGTTTTTGGATTCCATGCTTTCCAATTCACTGGATTGTATGCATGCTGCAATAAATAAGGACTTGTTTCCTTTTTTAATTCATTCCCTGCATTGTTCTTAATATTCTTGCTATCACAAGAATTCAGAAAAAAAATTATAGAAAAAAGAAACGTAGTTTTATATAGTTGCCGCACGTACATCGCATTTAGGCACTAAATATATGAATTTCTGCATTTAATTAAGAAGTCTTTGAAAAAAACAATCACCAAAAACGGAATAAATAAGATATTCTAATTGACTTTTAAAATAGTTGTTTTTTTATTTTCCTTAAGCCCCTAGTATCCTTGTTTGTAATAATGACTAATATAGATGTTCTTTTATAAATTAGTATGATCCTCTTAACAAGAGGGCAGGCTTTTTTTAAAGTAATACCATATTTTTTCTGCACGCCGCTTTTTTTATGAAGTAAGAGCATTTACCTCTAGGATACCAGAATAACTATTGGATATTTTAAGCAAAAATACCACACCAATAATTTTAAGAAGGTATTTGCATATTTTACCTTGCTTTAACTCATAAAATAGAGAAACTACAAAAACTCAATAAATATGATTCCGATGGACGTTAAGAAACAGTATTACTCTTTTAAAGTATTTCTTTTTTCTAACTCTGCACTTACCGCTCTCGCTTTCTCTTCAGTTAAGTCATAGTCTCGCATAATATAAATTGCTAATAAGGTACCTACAATTGGTAACCCAGAATAAAATAAACGAAGCCCAGTTATAGCGCCTGCTGGCTGCGTTGCTGCACCAGGATCAAAACCTACAAAACCCATAATTACACCGGTCAATAGGCCGGCGATAGCAAACCCAAATTTTACCATCCACCAATAAATGGCTCCGAAGGTCCCTTCTCTTCTTTTTCCTGTGTTCAATTCATCTAAATCAATTACATCAGATGTCATGGACATCATTAATGTAAACAATCCTCCAATTCCGAATGAAAAGAAAGGCAAAGCGATCAAGAATAAGTAAGGCTTTCCTGGGATAAATAAAAACCAAAATAGAATATAACCAATTATTGAAATGGATTGAGAAACTAAAAATGCTTTCTTTTTTCCCATTTTCTTTGACATCTTAGTTATAATAGGAATTACAGCAAACGTGGTAATCAATGCACCAATACAACCATTTAATGTTGGCCAAAGCCCGGCAGCTCCCGCATCTCCATTAAACATATAGTATACAATTATAAAAAATGAGAATCCGGCAATCGTATTAAAAGCATTGAAGATTAAAAAAGTAGCATAACATAATTTTTTAAATTGTGGTATTTTAAAAGCTTCCTTAAAACCATCTCTAATAAACCTCAGACTATTTCCAATATTCTTTGTATTTAAAGGCTCGTAATCTTCTTCTAATGTGGATTTACTTTTTATGAATAAAGCAGGTACCATTGCTAATACCATGCAAATAAGCCCCACCCAAGCTGCTAAAGATCTTGTTGCCACTTCTCCTGATGCAAACCAATCTTGGTCATACATAATTACCCAAAACCATGGTGCAATTATCCACGCCCATTGTCCGATCCACTGTGATACAGCCATGATATTTGTACGCTCATGAAAATCATCACTCATTTCATAGCCCATCGCAACATACGGAACACTAAAAATTGTCATCCCGAAATAAAAGATTAAGGAAGTACATAGAAAGTAATAGAAATTATATTCTAAGCCATTATCTTTGTAAAGCTGCCACATAAATATAAACGTTATTCCCATAATTAAAGCACCAATAAATACATATTGCCTTCTTCTTCCCCAGCGTGATTTTGTATTGTCTGAGATAAAGCCCATAATAGGGTCTGTAATGGCATCAAATAATCTCGGTGCAAAATATAAAACTGCCCACATCGTAGTTGAAAAACCAAGATCTTCTACCAACACTACAAAAAATATTCCCATGGCTGCAGGAAACATCTGATTTGCGAGCATTCCTAAACCGAATGCTACTTTTTGACCAAAATGAACTTTATTTGTATTTGACATTTAACTATTTTTTTGATGATATCACTATTGTTTGAATAGCTTGGGGGTTGATATTAATGACTTTTTCTTTCGTTCCTAACTGAATTTTAAAATTCTTTTTACTTTTTCCTTCATTAAAAACGACTACTGCAATAGAGCCGTCTAAATTTTTTGCTGCAGTTACTTCTAATTCTTTGTCTGAATTTTCTAATGCAATAACAGTTGCTCCTGGCCGTATGTATTTACTAAAATGAGCTAACGTGTAATACAGTGGTGTAAAATAGATCTCATCCTTTTCTGGATCTACGATTACAGGAGCCAAGCACCAATTTTTAAACCAATTTGGTCCACCTTGTGT
>DPRC01000165.1:0-8899 GCA_003537695.1 Polaribacter sp. | reverse complement strand
TATCTAAAACCATATTCCAATCAATCCAACCATCTACATAATTATTTAGACAGCCGATAATATCCCTTGCATATCTGTTTACAGGCGCGTATTTTGGGTGCAAATACTTGTCTTTTTCTGGCGCCCAGTCCCAACCCCAATCCGTTGCTTCTTTTTTCCAATACCAAGCATCTTCTTTCCACTTCGGAATTTCTGAATCGATACATGCCTCTGACTGNNGTTGCTCCTGGTCTTATATATTTACTAAAATGAGCTAATGTATAATACAGTGGTGTAAAATAGATTTCATCTTTTTCTGGATCCACAATTACAGGAGCCAAACACCAATTTTTAAACCAGTTTGGTCCACCTTGTGTATCTAAAACCATATTCCAATCAATCCAGCCATCTACATAATTATTTAAACAGCCAATAATATCTCTCGCATATCTATTTACAGGCGCATATTTTGGATGCAAGTACTTGTCTTTTTCTTGCGCCCAATCCCAACCCCAATCGGTTGCCTCTTTTTCCCAATACCAAGCATCGTCTTTCCACTTCGGAATTTCTGAATCAATACAAGCTTCCGATTGAATTAGATATTTATTTGGTGCTTTGTGATGTGCATATTGTAATTCTTCTGGAAACACTTCATAAGTACTGGCATACCAGTGCACGGCTGTGCCATCAAAATATTTTGAGGAGGCTTCATTTTCATACATCGAATCTACCCACTCCTTTAAGTGTTCTCTATTTTGATCGTATCCTAAAATTTTAACATTTTGATTTTCTAATGCCAATTTTGGTCCTAAATAGTTCTGAACAAAATTGGTCATTTCATCAGGAGAATAATGCATACTTTCCCAGTTATTTCCATTTCCTAAAGGCTCATTTTCAACCGTAAAACCCCAGATATTAATTCCTTCTTTTTGATATGCTGAAACATATTTCGAGAAAAATAATGCCCAAGTATCATAATATTTTGGAAGTAGTTTTCCACCAACCCATGCTTTATTGTCTTTCATCCATGGAGATGCCGTCCAAGGAGATGCCACTATTTTAAAACCCTCTTTAGAGACCTTCATTGCATCCTTAATCATTGGGATGATATCTGCCCGATCCTCTTCAATTGTAAAGTGTTCTAAATCCATATCTTCTGCTACTGGCGCATAGGAATATTGACTCAGTGAAAAATCACATGAGTTCATATGGGTTCTTGTAAGAGAATAATTAGCGCCTTCTTCAGAAAAATAAGCTTGTATAATGGTATCTCTGTTCTTTTTACTTAAAGCATTTAGTAAAGAGGCCGATGCTTCCGTAAATGAACCTCCAAAACCAGTAATTGTCTGCCTTTCCTTGTGCGGGTACAAACGAATTATACTTGTATTTTCAACAGTAGCAAAATCAGAAATTTCAGTTAGTTTATGCCCACTTTCTGAGGTTTCATAAACCACCGCTTTCAAATTATTGTTTACTGGCGTGCACCCTGTCGAGAAGAACAAGAGAATAATACCAAAAAAATAAGCAGTCTTCTTTAACATTAATTAGCTCGTTTATATTTAATATTAGGAACTAAAACACTTTGCATTAAAAGTGCTTTATCTCCATTGTATGTTTTTGTAATGTTTTTACCATTTCTAGTCAGCCCATTAAAAACACCCGCATCTACTAAATCCCAAAGTGGATACTTTGCTTCTCCTTTTAAATTGATCAAACCAAAGTGATTTTCTGAACCTAAAGGATTTGCTGCATCCTTCCATTGTTCGTCAAAAGCTTCAAAATAAAAACAGGAAATACCTTCTTTTTTTGTCCATTCTCTCATCTGCTGGAAATACAAACCCTGTTTATACTCATCTGTTGCGTGCGACCCCTTCTGTCCATAAAAACCATTTGACTTTGTTGCCCATCCAGACTCGCCAATATGTATTGGTTTGTCGATGCCTAAAGAAGTCATATAATTTTTCACGTTCTTATATTGCGCAACGGCAAAGGTTTTTGCACGTACCATTGCACGCTCCACTTTTTCAATATCCGAAAGTTCTTTTTCCGATTCAGGAACTTCCCAAAAAGTTGGATTGTAATGAGAATTGTGATATGCATAGGTATGCATCGAGATATAATCTACTGCTTTTATTAATTTTTCTAAATCTGGTGTGTGGTATTCAGTTCCGCCGCCACCCCAAGAGGAAAAATCATCTGAACTGGTAATCCATAAATCTTTAGAAAGTACTCCAGATTTCTTTAACCCTTGTAAATGGTGTACCCATTTTAAAATAATCTTAGGCTGCACATAATAACTTGTGGCCCATTTTACCATGGCTTCGTTACCCACCGCAATCACTTTAACAATACTAGGATATTTTTTTGCCAATGCTACAGTAGTAGCAATTTCTACTGCGTTTCTTTCACTTTCATTTTCATGGTCTGGTGCTAGTTCCGTCCACGCATTTTTGCAATCGATCCAAGCACCTAACATTACATACATTTCAAAATTCACATCTTCGTTTTTCAACTCTGAAATCGCCGCAAGCACATTTGATGCTTGTGGCAAATGCACTTTATAGGTCCGAAGAATTTTTACGCCCATTGCTGCTAGCAACTTCATATCTTCTTTCAGTTCTTTTATAGTGGGCTCTATTGCGTGCTCTATGTGTCGATAACCTCCATATGAAATTGCTAGATATTCTGAGTTTCCTAAAATTGTAGCCGCAGTCATTGCTACTTCTTGAGTAGCTTGTGACTGTAACTTATTTTTAGAATTGCAACCCACCGCAAGGGTGAATGCAAGAAACGCAATGACAATTTTCATATATTCAATTCTAATTTATATTAGCAACTTACTTCTTTACAGCAACTTCAATTTTGGCTACTCTCCCTGTTCTTTCAAAAATTAATTTTGAGACCTTCTCGTCAAGAACAAGCGCTTTAATTTCTGTTATACTTCCATCAGTATAGAACACCTTAACCCCTTGTAAAGGAGTATTCTTATATACAACCGGCACTTGGCAATACGTAAAACCAAGAGAACCTTCTGCCAACTCAATTATTTTATCTTCTTTACTAATTGCTGTATATTTAAAAGTTTTGGGAGTACTCACAAACTCAGCCGCTCTTAACAATCTTGGATTAAAAACAATTTTACCTGCTCTTACAAAAACACCAAGTTCTCCTATTCTGCTTAACACATCTTCTTTCACTTGACCTGTCATTCCTGGTTGCTGTGCTCCTTTTCCTCCTGGTGTATGTGAATACGGATCTGTTGGAAACGCGCCATATAATTCAGGTGATTTATGCACACCAATACCCGCTTGAATCTCATAATAATGGTCAAAAAGCTTTCCTATTAAAACCTCACTTTCCTTATTTTGAACCGCTATTAAACAATTTTCTTGCACTGCTAATAATAATTTTGAAACCATGTGCCAGTAGATAGAACCCAAACCTTCATACCCAAAGAAAGTTCCAGATCTCCCTGTAAATGCTTTGTGATTGAAAACCTCTTCAAAAATATTTAATACTAATTTTGATTCCTCTTCTAGCAATTCTAAATATACTTCAGGTAATTCTTCAAAAGCTTCATTTAAGCTGTTTGCATTATTAAAATTGGCATTAAAGTGGTACTTCCCTGCAACATCTTGATTGATAATTTGAGTATTGGTATCACGCGCAAGCTTTGTTAATAATTTGGACTGCGCCACTGCCGTTTTAGAAATAACATTTTTCTCATCAAAACGTGCCAACTCTTTATTTGGATATAAAATGTAGCTGTATTGGTCTTCCCTAAACAAAGCACTTGCTTTCATACCGTCTAAAACGGCCAATGCTTCTTGAGAAGATAAATAACCTGCACTTAAAACGGCTACTTGCCCTTCTAACATCTCGGGCAAATAAGAGACAGATACTTCTAAATCATTCTCTACAGTCATTAAGTTATACGCATGGTATAAATTATCTGATCGTTTGTTTGCTTTGATCGTATGCTCTAAATACTCCTTTGTAATTGAAAAGAACGCTAATAAGGCTGTTTTTGTAATCGTACTTCGGTCACTAGAAAATCCATTTTCATAGATTGCAGCTCTGTATGCGCTTCCTGCTTCCCCTAAACCATCTAAAACTGTTTTTCGTTGTGTATCCGATACAGCACCTGAAAGTATCTTTTTATTTTGAGTGAACGTTCGTACTACTTCGTTAAAAAAGTCTGCTAATTCTGATGAAATTTCAACCTCTTCTGTTGCTGATTTTGAAACTAATTTGTCGAAGAAATTTATAAAACGATTCAAGTAGTTTAAGGTTACCATAGAAACACCATTCCCTACTAACGCATTGTTTGCATCATTCCATTCGGGACGCTGCGTATTCATCCAAATTCCACCTTCAGGAATAAAGTTAGAAACCTTCGCTAAAACAGTCGCTAATAATTTTTCTATTAAGTTTACTTTATATATAAAGAAATTTTCATCTCTTAATAAAGCGCCATCTGCCCCTAATTCTTCTTTCTTTTGATGAATTTTAGCATCTAACTCATGATCAAATTCGATAGTATCTTTCGGGTTTGCTAGGATACTCTGGTAGTCTTTTATCTTGTAAGGTACATTTGCATATACAAAAATGTCTTCAGAAAATCTTTTCTCCAATTGATTTGGATAATGATTTTCTATAAATTCTAAGAATTTTAATAAATAAATTATTTGATGATCTCCCCAATACCCGATATAAGACCAAGGATCATTTTCTTCTATAATTTCCCAATCAAAACCATCTTTTGTTACGCGATACGGATTGTAACCGTCAAAAGTTGTAGCATTTAAAAACTTATGAATCATGCTCTCTATAAAGGCAGGATACGAGTGTGCCAAGGTTTCCCAGTTTTGGAAAATATCGCGCCAGTTTCCTTCATAATCTAAAATTTTAGAACCGTCTATCTCATTTTTCGTATTGATCGAAAACTTGTTCCAAGGCCTACTTGGATCTCCGTGTCTTCTACTAAATTTTAGCGGTAAATACTCGAAGCAAAGTCTTTTAAAGTTCTGATCCTCGTCATTCTCTGCGATTTCAAGAATCGTGTTTAATTTAAATAATTCTGGTAAATCATTTAACAAAGCTTCTTTTTTCTTGATTACCTTCTTATTTGCCTTTGCAATGTATTTTATAAAATCTTGCTTTTCAATATTATAATCATCATCAAAAGTACCACCCCGCATTAAGTTGAAAAGTGTATTTGCAAAATGTCTTGTACTAATTAAAGGATCTTCAGTTACCTGCAAACCATCTGCAGCTCCAGTTAAAGCTATTAATTTTTTAGTTCCTAATTCTATATCTTCCTGAATACTATTTCCTAAATTTTTATCATTGCAGATTGCTTTCGAAATCCTTTGAATATCTCCTATGGTCTGATTTACATTGGCAATAAAATGCCATTCCTTAGTTTCATTTGCTTCTAAGCAGATATCAGCACTCACAAAATAAGCTCCTTTTTCTGCCTTTACATCCACTTCTTGATGGATCTCTTTTCCGCTCCTGAAATTATCTAACTGCATTGAAGATAACAAGTAGGTAGGATTTTCAATACCTAAAGACCATACAATATTTGCTTTTAAAGCCTCACTCGGTTCTGCCTTGTCTACAATTATTGCGCTTAAAGCAAATACTCCCAAACCAGACGGAAGTTGCAATTCACTTTTCTTATATGCATCCACTAGATTACTTCTAGAGTTTTGCAAATCTGTTTCAACATCTGAGGGAATGATATTCTGTAATCCGTCTAAAAATGTGATGGCTACTTTTTCTGAAGAATTATTTACTAAAGTAGATTTTTTTACAAATCCAAAAGTATCAGTAGAACTCCACTGATATCGATACGTAATCCCTAAGTCTTCGTTTACCTCCTCAAAAACAACTTTATTTCCAAAACTATTTTTATATAAATTTTGTTTTGTTGCATACAGCCCAACTTGACGCTGTGAAAAAGGCTCCCACAAATACACATTTCCGTTTTTTACAATTTGAAAAATAGTTTTGCTACCCGTAACATCTGCAGCTTCTGTAATTTTATCATCTGTATAATAAGGAAATAGCGAATACTCACTATTCTTTCTACCGGCAGTTAGCCCGCCATTGCTAGAGATAAACATCCAATGGTTAGAGTCTGAAACTAAACTCATAAAGAAAGGCCTCATTTCATTACTATTGGCAATCTTATAATACGTTTCATTTTCAAAGTGAATCATTTCACCTTTTACCGCTTGGGATTGAAAATTTGCTTTATTTTTTCCTAAAAAAATAGTCTTTTTTGTCATTAAAATTTTGCTTCTGTGACCTCTACATTTATTTAAAGAGGTTCTTATTAAAATTATATTTTGCTTACATATATTTAGCGCCAGTCGTCTTTTAAAGAGATCGCCCTTTGTTCCTTAGCTTTTAAAACATACTTTTTTAATCTTATCTTTTTGAAATGTTCCGAAATAACGATCAAATTCATTTCTTTTAAAAATGGGTCTAACTGATGTACCTCCTGCAAAGCAAAATAAGCTGCTCTCGGATATAACTTATATAAACCTTCGTCATTTCTTGGCCCTTTTGCACAGATGCCAAACCACTCTTCATTCATATTATTACTTCCCTTCTCATAATCCATATCATAACCACCAGAAGCCCAAGAAGCATTTGTGTTCTGCTCCTCTAAATGTATTGTTTGACCATACTTCCACCAGCCGTCACTAAATTGAAAAGTAAACCCCCCTATAGCGTTTTCTGCTTTTCCTAGACCAGCAGCATTTTCGTATATCTCTCTCCAGTTTTCCACCATATAAAAGGCTTGCATTGCTTGGTCCTCTTTGTGCTTTATTGCATTGTAGGCATCTGCACCAAACTCAGTAAACATGATAGGCATCTGTAACTTTTTTTTAACCAATTCAAATGCATCACCAAAAGAGCTGCCTCGATACATATTTGTACCATATATATCTACATCTTTGCACTCTTCTGCTATGATATCTATGTATAAGAGGTCTCCATTGCATATCGCAACAGGATGTTTGTTGTCTATTTTTTTCATGGCAATTGCCGCAGCATTCATTAATTGATACATAGCCCTGCCCCTTCTTTCTCCAATTTTATTTTTTTCCTCCTCATCATTTGGAAAATTTTCTGTCTCTGCTCCCGCCCAAAAAAGACCGTAATTATTTTCATTCCCTAAAAGAAATAATAAAAGTCCACGTGTATTTTTATAAGAAGACACCAGTTCAGAAACTTCAGAAATCAAAACTCTTTGAACCTCAAGATCATTGTAATCCGTTGACGCTTTCCATATTCCGTTTATAAAAATACCATAGCGACCAAACGAGTGATTCAACATTGTATAAATCCCATAATTTTCATAGATATAAGTTATCCATTTGGGCTGAATACCTGTATACACTCGAATTGTATTTACACCCATTTTTTCTAATAAGGCCATTTCCCTATCTAGAGCAGATTTAATAAATACCGCAGATTGTTCCCATAAATTGTAAGAATAATTAGTTCCTATTGGAAAATAGTCCCAATTCACACCGTTTATCATAAAATCTGAACCATTTACAACCAACTTTATTCCGTCTTTGGAATGGTTCACAGACACTATATTTTTTTGCGAATATAAATTCAACATAAAAAAGAGAAGCACAAATACTAAGACTTTCTGTTTCATAAACTATTTTTTAGAACTTTGAATATTAAATCAACGTGTTCCTATTGCACTTCATGGACTATCTTTCTGCGCGAATAATGCATTGCTTGCCCAAAACATAAGCATGAATACTTATGTAATTTTATAATAAATTATAAATAGCTTTTTATTGATAGACTCTTACGTAATCTATCTCCATGCTGCTCTCTGCAAAAGCAGGATCAATTGCACCACCTAAAGAGCCGCCCATAGCCACATTTAAAATAATAAATTGTGGTTTGTTAAAAGGCCAATTACTATTGGTTTTGTTTGCTGGGCTATAAGTGTAGTGGACGAATCCATCTACTGTAAAATCAATTTTATCTTTAGTCCAATCTATGCCGTATGTGTGAAAATTTGTTGACACATCACTTACTCTATCGCGTTCATGAACAAACGGCGTGTTTCCATACCCTGCCGCCATATGAATCGCACTAGAAGTAACACCTTGATTGTTCCCTCGATGTTCCATAATGTCAATCTCTCCACAACCAGGCCAACCAACTGTTGTTATATCGTCACCTAACATCCATATTCCAGGCCATGTTCCTCCACCACTTGGAAGTTTTGCACGTACTTCAACTCTACCATATGTAAAAGAGAACTTGTTTTGTGTTTTCATTCTTGAAGAGGTATATGAATATCCTCTGTATGTTTCTTTTTTTGCTTTAATTTTCAGGACATTATCTTGAACAATAGCATTCTCTCTTGTGTAGTACTGAGATTCATTATTTCCCCAGCCTCCACTTCCATTTCCGATATCATATAACCAATTATCGTTGCAAGGATTTCCCGATGTCTCAAATTCGTCTGACCAAATAAGAACTTCATTCTCTCCAACAGGTGTTGCGCCCGTAATAGTTCCTGGACAGCTATTTTGTTCCAAAACTGGTGGTTCAACCACAATTTCTTGCGCATCTCCACACGAAGCTAATAAGCATAAAAAAAGGCAATTAAGAAGCATGTATTTTACCATCTGTATCTGTTTTAATTATTTCCAAAAGTGATGTTATCAAAATAGATAACATTGTCTACCGTTCTAGAGGTAAAGTCTGGGAAAATAATAATTTGATCAATAATCATGGTTGCACCTTTCCCGATACTTCCTGATAGGTCAAATGTTAGTTCTTCCCACTCATTTATTTTTGTATTCGCGACTTTAACTTCTGGTTGCGCCTCTGCTCCCACTCCTGGTGGTGCATATTCTGCAAACTT
>DPRC01000134.1 GCA_003537695.1 Polaribacter sp. | reverse complement strand
AACCCAGGGTTTACTACAAAAAAACGTGGATGGGGCTTAGGATTATCGCTCTCTAAGCGCATCGTAAAAGACTATCACAAAGGAAAAATAATGGTCCGAAAATCTGAAATTGGCAAGGGAACTACTTTTGAAGTTGTATTAGATATCGCTTAAAGCGTGTCTATTTAAGCGCTATTTTTAAAGGTCTTGTTTACTCAAGTTTAGAAGCAATGAGCGCTGCCAAAGCAACAAACTCCTCCTTTGATAAAGTAACCTTCTGAGAAAATTGAATGTCTGCCATTTCATTTAAAGGAACCAAATGCACATGCACATGAGGTACTTCCAACCCAATAACACTCATCCCTACTCTTTTACAAGGAACTGCCTTTTCCAAAGCTTTTGCGACAGTATAGGAAAAATCCATAAGCTTTTGATAGGCATCTCTAGACAACTCAAAAATTTTGTTTTCTTCTTTTTTAGGAACAACTAACGTATGCCCTTTTGCATTTGGATTGATGTCTAAAAAAGCAATAAAATCGTCAGTCTCTGCTACTTTATAGCTTGGTATCGCTCCTGAAATTATTTTTGTAAAAACACTCATCTGTTCGTTGTTCGTTGTTCGTTGTTCGTAAATATAAAAAAAGAATTCGAGCACTGACGCTTTCAAAAATCGAATTTACGCGAAGCCTTTGCCCTCAAATGTTGAACACCCCTTGCTATTCTCTAGAAATTGCCATAACTTCAAATTTCATAATCCCGCTAGGTACCTCAATTTCTGCAACTTCACCTACTTGCTTACCTAACAATCCTTTACCAATTGGAGAATTTACGGAAAGCTTACCATTTCGAACATCTGTCTCGGAATCTGCAACCAAACGATAAGTAAACTCCATGCCGTTTAAAGCATTTTTTATGACAACATTCGAGTGTATTAAAACCTTAGACGTGTCTAACTGAGACTCGTCTAAAATACGAGCACCTGAAATTACATTCTTTAATTTTGCTATCTTAAACTCTAAGTGTGATTGCTCTTCTTTTGCCGCATGGTATTCTGCATTTTCACTCAAATCGCCTTTGTCTCTCGCATCTGCAATCTCTACGGTCACTCTTGGTCTTTCTACTTGTTCTAATTGAACCAATTCGTCCCTAAGTTTCTTTAATCCTTCAGGAGAATAATATGATATTTCAGTCATCTTTTTAAATTTAAAAAATCCCATAGCCTTTGCAGGAATGAGATTGCTAAACAAATATACAAAATATTTGTAACTTGCGAACATCCTTAAAAGATCAAAAGAAAAATTATGCTTAAAAAAATACTGTTTTTATTCGCTATACTTTGTTTTTTGCGCTGTTCAGAAAACAATCTTCCTGAAAACTGTTTGCGTGCCTCTTATTTTTCTGTTACAAAGTCCCTAACGAATCCTGAATTTAATCAAGCGCTAACTGTGAATGGAACTGCAGAGATAATAGGTGGTTTCAAAGGGATTTTATTAATTAATGCAGGGCTCAATAGGTTTGTTGCGTACGACAAAATCTGTCCAAATAACGACTGTAGTTCTCCCATGAATTATGATAAGATCAACAGCCCTAATATATTAAAATGCTCCTGTGATAATAGTGAATACGGCTTAGGAATTGGAATTGGAGGCGCTCCACAAACACCTGGTTTTGAATGTCCCGCAATTGAATATAAAGTAGTGAAAATTGGCAATTCAATTAGAATCAGTAATTTTTAGTGAAAATGAATTGAGTTGTGTATTTTTGCTAAAACACAACAACTTTAAAAGTGAAAAGCTATTATTCTTCAAATTTTAAATTAGGGATTCTTGGTGGTGGACAATTGGGGAGAATGCTTTTGGCAGAAACGCAAAAGTTTGACATCCACACTGCCATCTTAGAAAGTAATAAAAATGCACCCTGTGCAGAAATTTGCAACACTTTTGTAATCGGAGATTTATTAGATTTTGATGCCGTTTATAACTTCGGAAAAACCGTTGATTTATTGACAATAGAAATTGAAAATGTAAATTTAGATGCTCTAGATAAATTGGAGGATGAAGGATTAACCATTTATCCGAAACCCAAAGATTTACGTATTATTCAGAGTAAAGCAAGGCAAAAAAATTTCTATATAGATCATCAAATTCCGACTGCAGCATTTTCTCATTATGCCTATTTAGAAGAGTTAAAACATTCGTATCAAAATAATATCATTCATTTTCCATTCGTTTGGAAAGCTGCCCGTTTTGGATATGATGGAAATGGGGTCAAAATCGTCCGAAATATTGAAGATTTAGAATCTTTACCTACTGTAGAATGTATCACAGAAAAACTGATTCCTTTTAAAAATGAATTGGCAGTAATTGTGGCAAGAAATGTGGCAGGAGATATAAAAACCTATCCTGTAGTAGAAATGGAGTTTCATCCAGAAGCAAATCAAGTGGAATACGTAATTTGTCCTGCTAGAATTGAAAATAAAATTGCTGAAAAAGCAAGAGCACTTGCTTTGAAAGTAGTGTGTGATCTGGATTTTGTAGGTTTATTAGCAGTAGAAATGTTTCAAACAGATACAGATGAACTCTTAGTAAACGAAGTAGCTCCAAGACCCCACAATTCTGGACACTATTCTATTGAAGCTAGTTATACCAATCAGTTTGAGCAGCATTTAAGAAGTATTTTAAACCTCCCTTTAGGAAATACCGCCAGTAAAGTTGCTGGAATTATGGTAAATTTAGTGGGTGAAGAAGGGTACTCTGGTGATGTCGTATATGAAAATATAGCAGAAATTTTAAAAATTGATGGCGTTACACCACATATTTATGGAAAGAAAGAAACCCGCCCTTTTCGAAAAATGGGACATGTAACCATCGTGAATTCTAATATCGACACTGCGAGAGCAGTGGCACAAAAAGTAAAAGAAACAATTCGAGTAATCAGCAAATAATTATGGTAGGAATAATAATGGGAAGTGATTCAGATCTTCCAGTAATGCAAGAAGCAATTGACATTTTAGAAAGTTTTGATATTCAAATAGAAGTTGATATTGTATCTGCACACAGGACTCCTGAAAAACTTTTTGACTATGCTAAAAATGCACATAAAAGAGGATTAAAGGTCATTATTGCCGGTGCTGGAGGTGCTGCACATTTGCCAGGAATGGTAGCTGCTATGAGCCCTTTACCAATTATTGGTGTCCCTGTAAAAAGCAGCAATTCTATTGATGGCTGGGACTCTATCTTGTCTATTCTGCAAATGCCAGGAGGTGTCCCGGTTGCTACCGTTGCTTTAAATGGTGCCAAAAACGCTGGTATTTTAGCTGCTCAAATCATCGGTGCATCCGATAAATGTGTTTTAGATCGAATTATTGCTTACAAAGAAGGTTTGAAACTAAAAGTTTCTAAAGCTTCAGAGCACATGAAAAAGTAACGCAACTTTCTTCCGTAAAATCCATATATAAAACTCAGGTCTCGACTGCGTTGGACCAAAAAATAATGAATCCCAAGAATGAATCCACTCCTACACGATTTTAATACCGCACCATTTTCTAAGATTACAAATGAACATTACAAACCCGCAATTGAGAAAGGGATTGAAATAGCAAAAAAAGAAATTGCTGAAATTGTACAAAATACTGCAAAACCAACATTTGAAAACACGACGGTTGCTTTGGATTTTACAGGTGAAAAACTCAATAGAATTACAAGCATCTTCTTTAATTTAAATGCTGCAGAGACCAACGATAAGCTTCAAAAAATTGCCCAAGAAGTCTCTCCTTTATTAAGTGAATTCGGAAACGACATTACGCTTAATGAAGGGTTATTTAAAAGGGTTAAAGCTGTTTTTGAAAGTAAATCAAATTTAAACTTAACTCCAGAACAGGCGATGCTTTTAGAAAAGCAATACAAAAGTTTTGCAAGAAATGGTGCCAATCTAAACGAAGATGCTAAAAACAAGCTTCGTAAAATTGATGCCCAACTTTCTACTTTATCCCTAAAATTCGGAGAAAATGTATTGGCAGAGACCAATGCTTTTGAACTGCACATAACCAATGAAAATGACTTAGCAGGTTTGCCAGAAAGTGCAAAAGAGGCTGCAAAATCTAAAGATAAAGAAGGCTGGATTTTTACCTTAGATTATCCCAGTTATATTCCGTTTTTAACCTACATCGACAA
>DPRC01000136.1 GCA_003537695.1 Polaribacter sp. | reverse complement strand
GCTGCACTTTGCTGGAACAATGAGCTGGTAGCATTAACAAGACAACATAATAATTCAAATATACTCACCATTCCCGCACGTTTTGTTTCTTTGCAACAAGCAATTGGTTTTGTAGATATTTTCCTTTCAACAGAATTTGAAGGAGGTAGACATGGAGATCGGGTTCAGAAAATTTCATGCGCAGGTTAACCGTCACAAACTTTTTTTAAATATAACATCGCTGTTTTTTTATGGAATTTATAATTAAATCTTTCAAGGAGTTTACAATTCATGAATTGTATGAAATTTTACAGTTACGCTCTGAAATATTTGTAGTAGAGCAGGATTGTGTATATCAAGATATTGATTTTAAAGATCAAAAATCACTACATGTATTTAGTAGAAAAAACAACAAGATTGTATCATACACGCGTATATTTAAGCCTGGAGATTATTTTAAAAACGCAAGTATTGGTAGGGTATTGGTTCTAGCGTCTGAGCGTAAGTTTGGATATGGTCACGATGTAATGAAAGCCGCTATAAACGCCATAGAAAGTCATTTTAAAACAAATATAATTACAATTTCTGCTCAGGAGTATTTAAAAAAATTCTATGAGTCTCATCATTTTACGCAGGTAGGGAACGGGTATTTGGAAGATGGAATTCCCCACATAGAAATGATAAGAAGGTAGCGCTAAAAACGAACCCTAAAACTTAAATTAGGTGTAAAAGGAAGCGAAAAATTATTAATTCTCGATACGTTATTTTCATTTTTCATTTCCACCACATAGTACGTGTCAATAATATTTTTTTTGTCTGTAATATTAGTGAACCCCATACGAATGGTGGCTTTTGTTTTTTTTAAAAAAGCAAACTTGTAGCTTCCAGAAAAATCTAATCTAAAGAAGTTTGCCAATCTTTCTTTATTAGGGTTTTCATAATTTACAATAGTTCTATTTCCGTTCTGTATTGTTTCATTTCCTTTAATTGGTTTGGTATACGGTTTTCCTGAGCGCAAAACCCCTCCGAAAGAAAGTTTTAAGTCTTTGTTAATATCATAATTAAAAGCAGCACTTAAAGAATGTGAAAGGTCTAAGCTGTTGGAAAATTTCTTAGGATCAAACACATCAAATGTGTATTCGTTTTTTGAATACGTGTAACTAAACCAAGTACTAATATTATTTGTTTGTTTGTTTATTAAGAATTCTATTCCCTTTACCTCGTAATTTCCTGTAGAATTAAAACTTTGGGTGTTGTTGTAAAAACCTTGGTTAGCGGCAGTAATTCCTTCTACTTTTTTATAAAACCCAGTAAGATCTATAAATAATTTATTTTTATTATACGCTACTCCAAAAGAGGCTTGTTTACTTTTTATAATAGGTGTTTTTTTATTATCTGAAAGAATCCACCTTCTTTTTTCTATTCCTAAAAAATTGTCTTCAAAATCAATTTTTTGTGCGGTCGTTTGGTTTTTAAATTCACCTTCAAAATTTAAAGATAATAAAGGATTTAATTGTTTCCGGATAGTAATTCTTGGTTCAATTACAAGTTTTTGAAATTTATCAAAGTAGTTTGCACGCAGTCCAAATCTTGCATAGGAAGTGTTTTTACTGTATTCGATTTCAGAATACAAAGCACTTTTTAATAAGATGTTTTTAATCGTTTTTGAAAATGTAGGTGCGTTTACCGTAGTCTTGTTTTTAACGCCAATTTCATTAAATACAAATCCATTTGTAAAGAAAAATACGCTAGAAAGCTCATATTTTGAATGCACTCTTACAGCAGTTTCTAAAACAGTATTAAACTGTGTTTGAAATTGATCCGTATCTTTATTATAATCGGAAGAGTTTATTTTATAATCCGAGAAAAAAGCAGAAATATTAGTAGAAAATCTTGAATTCCAATCAGCATTCCAATTAATTTTCGCACCTAAATTCTCTTGTTTTAGAGTACTATTTTCCTCAATTGTTGTCGTTTCGTTGGTATACTTTTCTAAGTATTCTAAATTGTTTTTTATATGTATAAAATTACCACGTATTGTGTGATTAAAGTTAATATCATATAGTATTTTAAAAGAGTAATCGTAAAAATAAAAATTAGACTCCGTGTTGTTTTCAACTTTAGACACAATAGAGTTGTCTTGAAAACTCCGTGAGAAATAATTATTATATGTTGGGGTGGTGATAATATCGGTAAAAGACCTTCTGGCAGAGAGGTGTAGTGCAATGTTTTCTTTTATCGGAACCTCTACAAAAGCATCTGAACTTAACATATTAAAGCCAGCTCCTCCAGAAATTTTGTTTTTAATTTTATCAGCTGTTTGCATATTTATAGTTGCCGAAACACCATCTGAAAAAGCACTGCTTGTGCCGTTTTTAGTAACAGAAACTTTTTTTGTTAGGTAGGGGTTGTAAGCAGATATAAGTCCAAAAAAATGACCAGAATGATACATTTTAATTCCATCCCAGAGCATTAGGTTTTGGTCACCTGTGCCACCACGAACGTTGATGTTGGAAATGCTTTCGTTCACACTTTCTATACCGGGTAAAATCTTAATTGTTTTTAATATATCGGGAGCCACTAAACCGGGTAGAATTCCAAATTTTTCGGTGTTTAATACAATACTTCCATCTGCTTTTTTTTGCAGTCCAGAGGTTAACAGTTTTGGCATTATAATTTCTGACAACTCCTCTACTTTTTCTACTAAAAAGATTGAGGAACAAGCGGAATTCATAAATAATTCTTTGGTTTTTA
>DPRC01000113.1 GCA_003537695.1 Polaribacter sp. | reverse complement strand
AGTGGTATATTGCTATAAAAAGCCTCTGCAATGGCAGGATAATAGTTTAGCAAAGCAGAGCCAGAAGTACATAGAACTGCCACCGGTTTTTGCTGTTGTTGTGCAATCCCTAAAGCAAAAAAACCAGCACATCGCTCATCTACCACACTCAATGTTTCTATCCCTTTATGAGTAGAAAAACCAATAGTAAGTGGCGCATTCCGGGAACCTGGAGAGATCACAACCGTATCAATATTAAATTGAGTACACGCTGAAATTACAATTTGTGCGAGTTCTTTTTTTGGATACATTATTTTAAATCTTTTTAAGATTTAAAAAGTTATAAATAATGAATTTTGAGTTCTTAGTACTTGTCTAAAAACTCAAAATTCACAACTAAAAACTAATTATTAATTTCCTTTTTGATAATCTGATAAAAACTTGGCCAAACCACTATCTGTTAACGGGTGTCTCAACAGCCCTTCAATAGCACTTAAAGGTCCAGTCATTACGTCAGATCCTAATTTAGCACAGTCTATAATGTGCATTGTATGGCGCACAGAAGCTGCTAAAATTTGAGTTTCAAATCCGTAATTGTCATAAATTAAACGAATTTCTGCTATTAGATTTAAACCATCTGTCGAAATATCGTCCAATCTTCCAATAAACGGAGAGACATAGGTTGCACCTGCTTTTGCTGCTAGTAAAGCTTGTCCTGCAGAAAAAACGAGAGTCACATTTGTTTTAATCCCTTTAGAAGAAAAATATTTACACGCCTTTATACCATCTTTTATCATTGGTAGTTTTACCACGATTTGTGGATTTAAAGCGGCCAAAGCTTCTCCTTCTTTTACCATTCCGTCAAAATCTGTAGCAATAACCTCTGCAGAAACATCTCCTTCCACCAATTCACAAATTTCTTTGTAATGATTGATAATGTTTACTGCTCCAGTAATTCCTTCCTTTGCCATCAACGAAGGATTTGTAGTTACCCCGTCTAAAATACCTAAAGCTTGCGCCTCTTTAATTTGTCCTAAATTTGCAGTGTCAATAAAAAATTTCATTTGTGTTTATTTAGTTGTAATTATTATTTTTTTGGGGCATTCCCAGGATGTTATGGTGTGCACTTCTATACTCTACTTCCTTTGCAAAAGATAAGCATACACTTCTTCGGCTCGGATGCAAAGATAGCAACTTGCACCTAAATTCACGAAGCACTGCAAGAATATCTTTTTAGTACTTATAAACACAGCAGCAGCTCTTTTCTTATAATTTATAATGATGCATTAATAGTTTCTCATACACCCTGTCTGACAAAATTCTTTTCAAAACAACAGAAACCTTTTCCATAAATCCACCCACTTTATAATGAATTTTCGGGTGCTTAGTATTTATAATTTTGTATACTTTTTCAGCCATCTCCATCGGATTTTTCCCCGTATTTACATGGGCATCCATTAGCTCTAGATTTAACTGATACTTTTCTCTGTATGCAGATTCAACCACTACGGGTGCATGGTATCTGCCCGCTGCAATGTTGGTTGCAAAATCTCCAGGGGCAACATTCACAACATTAATTCCAAAAGGCTGAACCTCCATGCTTGTTGCTTCCGTAATTAACTCTAAAGCTCCCTTTGTTGCAGAGTACACGCCTCGAAAAGGCAACCCCATATACCCGGCAATAGAAGTAATATTTATTATAGTTCCCGATTTTTGTTCGCGCATCTGAGGTAAAACGGCTTTCATTACATCAATGGCTCCAAAGAGATTGGTGTTAAAAACTGCACGCATCTCATCCGTAGGTGTTTCTTCTATTGGCCCTGTAATCCCCATTCCCGCATTGTTTATCAAAATATCGAGTCTCCCTTCCTTTTCGATAATAAATTGCACTGCAGCTTTAATACTTTCTATTTTTAAAACATCTAAGGCAATCAATTCAAAAGAAAAATCCTTCTCGTCTTTGGGAACACGGCTTGTGCCATAAACGATATATCCTTTCTCCGATAAAAATGCAGCGATTCCTTTTCCAATTCCAGAAGAGGCACCCGTAACTAAAATAATTTTGCTCATACTTGGTTACATTTTAAGGATAAAGAACAATCAACAAATGTCTAAAACCTTAATATTGTGTGTAAATATCGAAAAAGTAATGCAGGAAAACTAAAAAAGTAAATAAGATATAAAGAAAGTGCTGCGGAAGTGTGTTCTAAATAAATTTTTAAAACAAAAAAATGGCAAGCGACCTACATCACACCGCTACAACCTAATACCTTTGCTGCGTTCCCGCCCTGGAGGATTCAAAGGGAGCTAGTTGTGTAGGACTTGCCGAGGCAAATTTACAATCTATTTTTATTTAAACAATTAAAATAATACTAATTTTTTTGTAACATTTTTAAAAGACTGAGTACTAATATATTGTTTTAATAGTTCGTAAAAAATTAAACTATCTCATTGAAATTAATATATTTGTGTAAATAAATAAAAATAAAAAAATGGAAAATCAAGCGAATAGTAAAAATATTATGGTGAATAATGGTATTATCCTAGGAATTTCAAGTGTCTTATTTGCGCTTGTAATGTTTGCCACTGGAAATCACTTGACTCCTCATTGGTCTGCTTCTATCGTCAATGCAATCATATTTATTGGAATAATTATTTACGGAATTAAGCAATTTAAAGCAGCAAATAATAATTTTTTATCTTGGGGGCAAGGTGTTAAGATTGGCGTTGGTGTTGCTATTGTTGGTGGTTTAATTATGGTCGTTTACAATTATCTTTTCACGAACTTCATCGAACCTGACTTTATGAATCAAATGATGGAAATTCAAAATCAAGCATTTTTAGATCAAGGTTTAACTGAAGACCAAATTGAAGCTGCAAATGCGATGACTTCAACGTTTTCATCTCCTGGAATTATGGCGGCAGTAGGCATTATTAGTTATGCCATTGTTGGTTTTATTGTTGCTGCTATTACTGCCGCAATCTTAAAAAAATCAGAAGAAGAAAACTATTAATAAAATAATTTGAGCTAAAAACTCTAATTTTGAGCTGAAAGCTATAAACCTTGTCGAAAAAATATGGATATTACTTTAGTAATCCCTCTTTTAAATGAAGAAGAGTCTTTACAAGAGCTGCACGATTGGATCGCAAAAGTGATGCAAGCGCATCAGTATATATATGAAATCATTTTTATTGACGATGGAAGTACCGATACTTCTTGGCAGGTTATCGAGACACTCTCCTCTTCAAATAAAGCTGTAAAAGGAATTCGATTTCAGAAAAATTTTGGAAAATCACAAGCTTTAGATGCTGGGTTTGAAATGGCAACAGGAACTGTAGTGATCACCATGGACGCAGACTTGCAAGACAACCCCGACGAAATACCAAAATTATATGATTTAATTGTGCAAGCAGATTACGATTTAATCTCTGGATGGAAAAAGAAAAGATATGACAATGTTATTACCAAAAACATCCCTTCCAAACTATTTAATGCCGCCGCTAGAAAGACATCAGGATTAAAATTACACGATTTTAATTGTGGTCTGAAAGCATATAAAAATAAGGTCATAAAAACAATTAAAGTTAGTGGAGAAATGCACAGGTATATCCCTGTATTAGCAAAAAATGAAGGCTTTACTAAAATTGGAGAGCAAGTAGTGCAGCATCAGGCTAGAAAATACGGTGTTACAAAATTTGGTATGGACCGCTTTATAAACGGCTTCCTCGATTTAATTACGATTTCTTTTTTATCCAAATTTGGCAAAAGGCCCATGCATTTTTTTGGTCTTTGGGGGAGTTTTATGTTTTTATTTGGTACCACTTCTGCCTTTTATATTGGTGCTTTTAAATTATATAGACTCTACACAGGAACTAAAACAATTTTAGTTACAGACAATCCTTGGTTTTTTATTGCACTAACTTCTATGATTTTAGGAACTTTATTATTTTTAGCCGGTTTTATTGGCGAATTAATAATTAAGACTAAAAGCAATGAAAAACACTATTCAATAAAAGAAAAACTCAACTTCTAAAATGTATATTTGCCTTTTATTAGCCTAAAATGCACCCTTATAAATGACCGAAATATTAGACAAAGCAAAACAGTGGTTATCACCTACTTTTGATACTGAAACACAAGAGGAAATAACCCAATTAATTACTTCTAATGCCCCTGATTTAGCAGACAGATTCTATAAAGACATGGAGTTTGGTACTGGAGGAATGCGGGGAATTATGGGTGCTGGAACAAACCGTGTCAATAAATATACTTTAGGTAGAGCAACCCAAGGTTTGTCTAATTATTTGTTAGAGAACGTGCAGAAAGAACAATTAAAAGTGGTGATCGCTTATGATTGCAGACACAATAGTAAAAAGTTTGCAAAAATTGTTGCCAATGTTTTATCTGCTAACAATATCAAGGTGTTTCTTTTTGAAGACTTAAGAGCGACTCCCGAATTGTCTTTTGCTGTGCGCCATCTAGATTGTGATGCTGGAATTGTCCTAACAGCTTCCCACAACCCTTCTGAATACAATGGTTATAAAGTATATTGGGCAGACGGTGGCCAAATAGTTCCTCCACACGACGGTGGTATTATAAACAATGTAAACGCATTGGATTTTTCTGAAATCAATTTTAATGCAAATGACGCTTTAATTGAAATTATTGGAACCGAGGTAGATACTGTGTTTATTGAGGCTTCTGTAAAAAACGGATCATTATCTGAAGCTATAGATCGAAAAAATTTAAAAATAGTATTTACCTCTTTGCATGGAACTTCAATCGTTTCTGTGCCGGATGCTTTGGAAAAAGCAGGATACTCAGATGTGCATCTTGTAGCAGAACAAAGTGTGCCTGATGGAGATTTCCCAACAGTTAGTTCTCCAAACCCCGAAGAACCAGAAGCTTTAAAAATGGCAACTGATTTGGCCAACAAAATTGGAGCTGACATTGTTATTGGTACGGATCCAGACTGTGATCGATTGGGCGTTGCCGTAAGAGATACTGATGGAAACATGAAATTGATGAATGGAAACCAAACTATGGTTTTGATGACACAATTTTTATTAAAAAAATGGAAAGAAGCAGGAAAAATGAATGGGAAACAATTTATAGGCTCTACTATTGTTTCCACAGAGCTGGTAAACGCTATCGCTGCGAATTATAATGTTGAAACGAAAGTAGGATTAACGGGCTTTAAATGGATTGCAAAAATGGTACAGGATTTCCCTGAACTAGATTTTATTGGCGGTGGAGAAGAAAGTTTCGGATATATGGTTGGTGATTTTGTAAGAGATAAAGACGCTGTTACAGCAACTTTATTGGCTTGTGAAGTAGCAGCATATGCAAAACAACACGGAAGTTCTTTTTATGAAGAGTTATTAGATATTTATGTAAAAAACAGCTTTTACAAAGAACATCTAATTGCAATCACGAAAAAGGGAATGGATGGTGCTGCAGAAATTCAGCAAATGTTAACTACGATGCGCAGCAATCCATTAAAAGAAATTGATGGTGAACAGGTAGCATCACTTTCAGACTATCAGGCATCCACAAGAAAAAATTTAATTACCGGTGAAATTACCACTATTGATTTACCAAAATCAAATGTACTAATTTACCAAACCATTAAGGGTACAAGAATTGCGGCAAGACCCAGTGGAACAGAACCAAAAATAAAATTTTATTTTAGCGTTAATTCAAACTTAGCCTCGAAAGAGCATGCTAAAAAAGTAGAATTGGAGTTAGATACTAAAATTCAAAGAATTATTAAAGAAATGAAACTGATCTAATGGGATACTTTAGAGACATTTTAAAATACGAGAAAAAATATAGGAAATTTACAATTCTAAATATCCTGTTCAATATTCTATATGCTATTTTCAATGTTCTTTCTGTCTTGGCATTTATTCCTGTTTTGGGTATTTTATTCAACACAGACAATACCGTCATAAAGGTTCCGATATATACGGGGATCAAAAGTATTGCTGCGTTTGCAAAAGAAAGTTTCTATTACTTCATTTCTCAAAAAATAGAAAATGAGGGTGCTATAGAAGTTTTATTTTTTATCTGTTTACTTACTTTTTGTCTGTTCTTATTCAAAAATTTATTTCGCTATTTGGCTTCTTATGTGCTCGTTTTTCTGAGAAATGGAGTCGTAAAAGATCTCCGAGATCAATTATATCACAAAATCATAACCCTACCTCTCGCCTATTTCTCTGAAAAGAAAAAAGGTGATATTATTGCTAGGATGACCATAGACGTGCAAGAAGTTGAAGTTTCCTTTCTTACCTCTTTAGAGGCGATTGTAAGAGAGCCTTTAACGGTTCTTATTTCTTTAGTAATGATGTTAATCCTTAGCGTAAAGTTAACTTTATTTGTATTTGTTTTATTGCCTGTCTCAGGGTTTATAATTTCATCTATCAGTAAAAAACTAAAAGCAAATTCTCTCAAAGCACAGAAAGAGACGGGTAATTTTCTATCTTTTATTGAAGAGACCATAACGGGGTTAAGAATTATAAAAGGTTTTAATGCTGAGCAAGTAATTCAAAAAAAATTCAATACCTCTACAACAAAGTTTCGAAACTTAATGACAAGCGTTCTGCATCGGAAAACATTGGCTTCACCCATGAGCGAGTTTTTGGGCTCTGCAACAATTATTGCTATTTTATATTATGGCGGAAAATTAGTTTTAGAAAACAACAGTCCCTTAAAAGCAGAAGAGTTTTTTGGATATATTGTTTTATTTTATACTGTTCTAAACCCAATAAAAGCAATCACAACTGCCTATTACAATATTCAAAAAGGAGAGGCTTCAGCAGAAAGAATTATGGCGGTTTTAAATGCAGAAGATAGCATCATAAATGCACCAAACGCTTTAATCAAAGAAGAATTTAAAAACACCATTGAATTTAAAAATATCTCATTTAAATACAAAGACACTTATGTTTTAAAGGATTTTTCCTTGACCATTAATAAAGGAGAAACCGTGGCCTTAGTAGGGCAATCTGGAAGTGGAAAATCGACCTTAGCCAACCTTATTACCCGATTTTATGACGTGCACGAAGGAGGTATTTACATCGATGGTACCTGCATTAAAGAGGTAACAAAAAAATCACTAAGAAGTTTGATGGGGATTGTTTCTCAAGAATCTATTTTATTCAATGATACCGTTGCTAATAACATTAAACTAGGAGCGCAAAATGCAACCGATGCAGCAATTTTAGAAGCCGCCACAATTGCAAATGCAGATGAGTTTATTCAAACTTTACCAGAAAAATACAATACAAATATTGGAGACAGTGGAAATACACTCTCGGGGGGACAAAAACAACGTTTATCGATTGCTAGAGCTGTTTTAAAGAATCCTCCAATTATGATTTTAGATGAAGCTACGTCCGCTTTAGATACTGAATCTGAACAATTTGTCCAGCTTGCTTTAGAAAAAATGATGCGCAACAGAACCTCTTTAGTCATCGCACATCGATTGTCTACGATTCAAAAAGCAGATACCATTGTAGTACTTAAAAAAGGTGCAATTGTAGAACAAGGAAAGCACGAGGCACTGCTTGCTAAAAAAGGAGAATACTTCAAGTTGGTAACAATGCAATCTTTAAGCTAAGGTTAACCCCAAACCGACTCCTTTCGCTAACATAAAATCATAACAAGCTTCGTGCTCGTTTGGTATCTGTCCTTCTAAAATAGCTTCTTTGATCGCTTCTTTTATTTGTCCTATTTCTCTACACGGTTTTAAATTGAATGCTTTTATAATTTCTTCTCCAGAAACTGGTGGCTGAAAATTACGCACCCGGTCTCTTTCTTCAACTTCTTTTATTTTAGAACGTACCACTTCAAAATTTTGGTGGTACTTTTTAAACTTCTTCGGATTTTTTGTAGTAATATCTGCCTCACAAAGTGTCATTAAAGAATGAATATCATCACCAGCATCAAATACCAAACGTCTAACTGCCGCATCTGTTACATCGGTTGCTAAAACAATGGGACGTGAACTCAACAGCACCATTTTTTGAACAAATTTCATTTTGTTATTCAATGGCATTCTCAATCTTTTAAATAAATTATAAACCATTTTTGCTCCCACAAATTCATGAGAATGGAAAGTCCAGCCTACCTTTTTGCTAAACCTTTTGGTAGGTGCTTTTCCAATATCATGCAACAGCGCTGCCCAACGCAACCAAAGATCAGCTGTATTTTCTGAAATATTATCTACAACTTCTAAGGTATGATAAAAATTATCTTTATGTTTTTGTCCTTCTACTTCCTCTACTCCTTTCAAGTCAATCAACTCTGGCAGTACCTGAGATAACAAATGCGTTTGTTCCAATAATAAGAAACCAACAGATGGTTTTACAGCTCCCATTATCTTATTGAGTTCGTCTACAATACGTTCTCTTGTAATAATCTCTAGTCGCTTTGCATTTTTGGCAATCGCTGCCAATGAAGCTGTCTCAATCGTAAAGTTTAACTGCGTTGCAAATCGTATTGCACGCATCATTCTTAAAGGATCGTCAGAATACGTAATGTCTGGATCTAAAGGAGTTTTAATAATGCCATTTTCTAAATCTTCCATTCCATTGAATGGATCTAACAACGCGCCAAAATTCTCTTCATTTAAACTAAGGGCCAAAGCATTTATGGTAAAATCTCTTCTGTTTTGGTCCTCTTGCAAAGTTCCCTCAAAAATTAAAGGGTTTCTACTTTCTTCAGAATAGGATTCTTTTCTGGCACCCACAAATTCAATGTCAACGTCTTTATACCGTAACATTGCAGTTCCATAGGTTTTAAAAATTTGAACTTTGGGTTTGTTTGGCAATAAAGAAGCTACTTTTTCTGCAAGTGCGATACCACTTCCGATCGCAACGATGTCAATATCTTTCGCGGTCCCTCTTTTTAACAAAAAATCTCTTACAAAACCACCTATTACGTAGCTTTCTAACTGCAACTGTTTTGATGCGTCAGAAATAATTTTAAAGATTTCTGTTGAAATAGCAGCTGTAAAAAATTGTTTTTCCATGAATTTAACTTCTTAAAAATTGGATATTGTTACCTTCAATTTTTAAAATAGTTGATGGTTTTATATTCGCTTTAATCTGTTGCAAATTTACTACATAATCAACAGAATCCAAAATTGGCTAAAGAAATAATTGAAATGATTTTC